>NZ_JAQNCQ010000204.1:0-11961 GCF_028368005.1 Geitlerinema sp. CS-897
CTCTTGCTCCCTTGCTCCCCTAAATCGGTTGGGGGCGGTGCGTGACGCGGTAAAACTACTTTGGTCGGACTTCGACTACAGGGGGCGCCCGCGTCACGGCACCCTACGGCTTCTCTCCCTCCTCTCTCTTGCTCCCTTGCTCCCCTAAATCGGTTGGGGGCGGTGCGTGACGCGGTAAAACTACTTTGGTCGGACTTCGACTACAGGGGGCGCCCGCGTCACGGCACCCTACGGCTTCTCTCCCCCCTCTCTCTTGCTCCCTTGCTACCTTGCGGCGGAACTGCTGGCGAAGAAGTCACGATAGAGCGTTTTGAGTTGGGCTTGATAGACGCCATCGAGCTGTTTGGCGACGCTGTCCCAACTGAAACGATCTTCGACTCGCTGGCGTCCGGCGTCTCCGAGACGATCGCGCCATTGGGGATCGTCTAAAATTCGCGCGATCGCTCGAGCAAAACCTTCTACGTCTTGCGGGGGAACCAGCAAGCCGGTTTCTTCGGAAACCACTGTAAACTTCAATCCCCCGACGTTACTCGCGACGACGGGAGTGCGGCTGGCCATGGCTTCGATGGGAACTAAGCCGAAGGGTTCGTAATGACTCGGAACGACGCAAACGTCAGCGGCGGCGAAGTATTTTGGCAGTTCTGCACGACTCAGGCGTCCGGTAAAGGTGGTGCGATCGCCCAGGTTTAACTCGTTGACGATGGCCTCGATGCGTTCGCGTTCGTCACCGTCTTTGTGGCCGGGACGACTTCCCCCAGCGATGGCGAGGCGGACGGAAAAGCGATCGCGCACTTGGGAATCGGCGACGGCTCGAACCAGGGTTTCGATTCCTTTGCGGGGGTCGAAACGTCCCACGTACAATACAAATTTTTCTTCGGGGGTTAATCCTAATAGCTGTCTGGCGGTTTGGCGATCGATCGTACCGAAACGGTCGATATCGGTACCGCAGGGAACGATTTCGATCTCTCCTTTTTCTGAAACGTATTCTCTGAGATCCGATCGCTCTTGCGGACTCGTCGAAATTACGCGATCGGATTGCTCTAAACAGTCTTTTTCAATTTGTAAGCGAGTTTTGGCAATATCGGGAATCGATTCGACTGTATCGTACTTGACGTAACCGAGGGAATGATACGTGTGAACCCAAGAAATTGGACGGTGTTTGCGAAGTTCGCGACCGACCCAACCGGAAAGCCAGTAATTTGTATGAACTAGCGGATGTAGCGTGTCGTCCGTTCGGGGAACTTGTAAAAATGCTTGTAAAAATTCTGGCAAACACTCGAACAGTTCTTGTCGGTTGACAAAGCGTTCGGGCCCTGCGGTGAGGCGAATCGTCCGACAGCCTGGGTTGTGATGGACGACTGATTCTTGGTTCGGATCGGTTTTGCGGGTAAACATATCGACTTGCCAACCCAATCGCGCTAATCCTTCTCCGATACGGCTTACGTAAACGTTTTGACCGCCTGCTTCTTCTTTACCGATCGCGATCGCCGGATCGCCGTGAACGGAGACGAGCGAAATATGACCGCGAGGTTTCTCTGGGGTGTAACTCATACAGCAAATCCCTCAACTACTCCTACAGATGACGCTACTTCGATCGTCCTCTATCTTTAAAGGCGATCGCATCTATCGTTCGATGGAAATTTCAGATTTGGAGGAACGATGTCTCTGTTGCGATCGCCTTTGAATCTCGCGATTGCAAGGGCGATTTACCTCGATTCACAAAAGTTAAGGTAAGTTTAAGGATATTAATTAAATCCGCGAAAACTCCTTCTAGACTTGCGATCGACCGTCTCCTTCATTGCGATCGATACTCGTTTTTCGAGTCCAGTGCATTTCTCTTAGTCAAAACGCTAAGTTTGTAAACATATTTTTGCCACAATAGACGTAGCTGAATTCAATCGATAAACCATTGACCAGTTATGCCCTCGCTCCTGTCGACGAATTACAAATCATCGCTCGTTTGGCTTTAACCCTTACCATTGGCGCAATTATTGGTATCGAACGAGAAGCGAAACGCAAAGCCGCAGGATTGCGAACCAATATGCTCGTGTCGTTCGGTTCGGCGTTAATCGTCCTCGTTCCCATTCAACTCGGTATCGCGCAAGAAAACCCCGAAGCCTTCATGCGAGCGGTTTCTGGTGTGGTTTCTGGCGTCGGCTTTATTGGAGCGGGCACGATTTTGCAAAATCCTAAAATTCGTGGTTTGACCTCTGCTGCTGCTATTTGGATGTCGGCTGCATTGGGAATTATTGTCGGAAGTGGCTTGTTAGGACTTGGATTTACGTGTTCTCTCGTGACCTGGGTTGTCTTACGAATGTTGGGAAAACTTGAAAAACGATGGTCGAAATTAAAAAATTAAATGCGATAAATTGTCGATCTTTCTTTTTTAAAAAGATCGATTTATTTTTTATATGGCAGTCCCAAATGAGTCGTCAAAACTTAAAACACCAGAAAAAACCTGATTCCCTGTTCTCTGTTCGCGATTTTATTAAACAACTGATTTAGGGTTGCTATATTACTAATCTTTTTTAAAATTCAAAGGAATTTGAGGTGCATAACAACATCAAGCGAGACTTTATATCTCGTGCTTTTTGTCAAGATTCTGTTTTTATACGGAATCCGTTTCCGATAAGTGAGGTTTCAAAAAGTCTTCACCACATCCCCCCCTTAGCCCCCCAAAGAAGAGGGGGGTTGGGGGGATAGAGGGGCTTGTCTGACTGAGTAAAACCAGTGTTTGAGTCCGAGCGGAGTCGAGGACTCAACGCTGAGCGAAGTCGAAGCGTTGAAATTCGGATTCCGTATTAACAGTTTTCTGCACCCCTAAACCAAAGATTCAGGTTCAAGTTGGGTCGTTCGACGAGCCTTGCGTGGAGTAAAAACCGATTCCGATCGACGTCTGAACTTAGCCGATCCTCGAGCCAACCGACGGGCTAATTAAGACTTGAAATAGTCAGGTTCGTTCCCCGGTTTCCATTTAATGTTACAGCCGACACTGGGTTTACGATCGCTCTCGAGGGGTCGATCGCTTAAAACCGCTTCGATCGCCGCTCGCAAATCCTTCCCGTTCACGGGTTTGTCGTTTCCGGGGCGGCTGTCGTCGAGTTGTCCGGCGTAAAACAGTTTGCGATCGCCGTCGAATAAGAAAAAGTCCGGCGTACAAGCGGCGGTATAAGCTTTCGCCACTTCCTGAGTTTCGTCGTAACACACGGGAAAGTTAAACCCGCACTCTTGCGCCATCGCTTTCAAATTTTCTGGGGAATCGTCCGGGTAGTTTTCCACATCGTTGGAACTAACGGCCACGATTCCCAATCCGCGATCGCTATAGTCTCGACCAATATCAGCCAGTTCGCCGCGAACGTGCTTGACGAACGGACAGTGTTCGCACAGAAAAATGACGAGTAACGCTTTTTTATCTGAAAAAGTATCGAGGGAAATCGTGTTTCCCGAGACCGTATCCGGTAGCGAAAACGGGGGAACAGACACCCCGAGATCCAACATTGTCGAAGGCGTGAGAACCATAACAAAACTCCGTCAACCATAAGGTACACGCCTTCTCAGGTTAAAAAACGTTGCTAGTAATTGCAAACGTAGTTCAACATATTTTGCGTGGCTTCGCTTTGGGGCGTGTAGGTTCCGTACCCTTCGGCGTACCACTGATTGCTACTGCAATAGGCGATCGCGTCGATAACCTCATTGCCGATGCTGTAGGTAAAGTACAAGTTACCGTCGAACCAGCCAATACTGTCGCGATCGACCGCCACCACTTCCCCCGTCGAGGCAGTCCCCATGCGAACCCAGTACGCAGCGAAAGCGGGAGAGGCAGCGACGACCGTAGAAACTGCTGCCATCGCCGCTAAAATCCGATGACGTGTCATGCCAAAAATCTCCTTTAAACCCGGCATCTGTTAACTTTCATTGTGGAATACCCTTTTACCGAAAAACGTAAAGTTGCAACGAAACGTTACGGCAATGCCAAGCACGCGGGAGGAATTCAAAATAAAACCCAAAAAATGACACATCCACCACAGACCCCAGTTAGAGTAAAGGCAAATATCGGATCGTCTACCGACAACAGCCAAGCCAATGACCAAAACCCACCAGCGAATCGGAATTCTCACCAGTGGCGGCGACTGTCCCGGGCTAAACGCGGCGATCCGAGCCGTAGTCAGCCATGCGACGTTGACCTTTGGCTGGGAAGTTCTCGGAATTCCCTACGCAACTCAAGGATTGCTCGATCGCAAAGCGGTCGCCCTCACGGTACACGGCCTCGATATGCGAGGCATCGATCCGCTGTTGAGTACCGGGGGAACCATTCTCGGGTCGATCAACCGAGGACCGACAGAAGCTCGCACGGACGAGATTATCGAGGGGTATCGCGCCTTAGATCTCGACGCCTTGATCGGAATTGGCGGTGACGGGAGTTTGGCGATTTTATCTCAACTGGCTCGCAAAGGCGGTTGGAACTTCGTCGGCATTCCCAAAACCATCGATAACGACGTGGCCGTCACCGAACGGTCGATCGGCTTCGATACCGCAGTAAACACCCTCGTTGAGGCCCTCCACAAACTCAGTTATACCGCCGCCAGTCACGATCGCGTGATGGTCGTCGAAACAATGGGACGGGATTCGGGACACTTGGCCTTACACGCCGGAATCGCAGGCGGTGCCGACGTGATTCTCATTCCCGAAATTCCCTACACCATCGGCGGCGTTCGCAAAAAACTCGACGAATTGCGCGATCGCTGGGGACATCGATTCGCGATCGTCGTCGTGGCCGAAGGCGCAAAAACCCTATCGGGCGAATCTCGGGCTTACACCGACGCCCAAGGAGAAATCCGCTTGCGCGGGATCGGCAACTACATCGCCGACGAAATCTGCCGTTACACGAAAAACACGATCGAAGCTCGCGTTACCGTCCTCGGCCACGTCCAGCGGGGTGGAATGCCATCGGCGTTCGATCGCGTTCTGGCCTCTGCTTTGGGCAAAGCTGCCGTCGATCTCGTCGCTGACGAACGCTTCGGTCAGGTGGTGGTTTGGAAAAACGGGGAAGTCGCCGACGTATCGATCGCCGAAGTCTGCGCCCAAAGTCCCACCTACGTCGATCCCCAAGGTTGTCTCGTCCAAACAGCCCGAGGGTTGGGAATTTATATGGGAGAACTCAACGCGACTGCGATTGCGCCGTTAGTCAGTTCGATCGCCCGCTGACACTGACGCCATCTCACACAAACGACAGGAAATATAGAGCGCGGTGGATGTTGTCCGCCCTATACGACAATTTTGCTCGATCGTTCCCCAACTGTAACGAGAACGTAATTAGGGCAGCCCCCTCGACACGATAGATCAGCTTTTAGGTGTTTTATGCGACGCACCAAAATTATCTGCACGGTCGGCCCGGCAACTTGTTCGCCGACAATGCTCGAATCTCTTGCGGCGGCAGGTATGAACGTCGCCCGCCTCAATTTCTCTCACGGCAGTCACGAATTTCACGCTCAAACGATCGATACCATTCAACGCCTGCGGGTCGATCGCAATATGCCCGTGGCCGTGTTGCAAGACCTCTGCGGGCCGAAAATTCGCTTGGGATCGTTACCGCCAGAAGGATTAGAAGTCCAAGCCGGACAGGAAGTTACGTTTGTCGCCACGGAATCGGGCGATAATATTCACGAAATTCCCCTTCCCGTACCGATGGTGTTTGCCATCGTCCGTAAGGGAGAGCCGCTGTTGATTAACGACGGACGGGTCAAGTTCGTCGTCACCGGACGCACGGCCGATACCATTCGCGCCCAAGCGACCATCGGCGGCGTGTTGCTGTCCCGTAAAGGGGTGAACTTACCGCAAACTCACTTACCGATGACGTCGGTAACGGAGAAAGATTTGCTCGATTTGCGCTTTGGCTTGAAACACAATGTCGATTGGGTAGCGGTGTCTTTCGTGCGATCGGTTCTCGATATCGAACCGGTTCAACGGACGATCGAGGCCGCTGGGGCAAAAACTCGCGTCATCGCCAAAATCGAGAAACGGGAGGCGATCGACGATTTCGATGCGATTCTCGAAGCCGCCGACGGCATTCTCATCGCGCGGGGAGACATGGGGGTCGAACTCCCCATGCACGAAGTACCGTTGATTCAAAAGGACATTATTCGACGCTGTAACGAGGCGGGAAAACCGGTGATTACGGCGACGCAGATGTTGGAGTCGATGATCGACGCCCCCGATCCCACTCGGGCCGAGGCGACGGACGTGGCGAACTCGATTCTCGACGGAACCGACGCGATCATGCTTTCTGGAGAAACGGCAGTGGGTCACTATCCCATCGAAGCGGTGAAGGTGATGCGGGATATTGCCTTGGAAACGGAGCAGGTTTTGCCGCGATCGAAATATCCGAAAGCGGGTCAACCTGGCGATCTCAGCGTGACGGAATCGGTGGCGGCATCGGTCTGTCGCATTGCCACGGAAGTCGATGCGAAGGCGATCTTCTGTAATACTTCGTCTGGGGGAACGGCGCGATCGATCTCGAAATACCGTCCCTATCCGCCGATTATTGCTTTTACGCCGGAAGAACCGACCCAGTACCAGCTTTCGCTATCCTGGGGCGTTCAACCTTGTTTGATTCCCACGGTTCACAGTTCCGACGAGATGATGGTGACGGTGGTGAATACCTCCGTGGAACGGGGTTTGGTGGAAAAAGGCGACAAGGTGGTGATTACTTCGGGGGTTCCGATTGGGATGCCGGGAAGCACCAGTTTGATTAAGGTTCACACCATCGGACAGGCGATCGTGGCTTAGCGGCCTGCGTGCCGTCGATTCTCCATAGGCGCGTTTCATTCAACGCGCCTATGGAGAAATTTCAAACCGACAAAACTCGCTGTAAATCCAAAACGAACCCCGTAAGAACCGTTTCGCCGGACAAGCGATCGGGATTGTCCAAGACTTCCACCGCTGCGCCGGGGCGATAAATCTCCACCTGGCGCTTTTGGGGATCGATTAACCATGCCAATTTCGCGCCGTTGTCCATGTATTCCCGCATCTTGTCTCGCAATTTGGACACGCTGTCCGATTCGGAACGCAATTCAATCACAAAATCTGGACAAAGTGGCAAGAAAGCTTTTCGCTGTTGGGGCGTTAGCGATTCCCAACGATCGCGATCGAGCCAAGAGACATCGGGAGAACGAGTCGCCCCATTGGGCAGTTGAAACCCCGTGGAGGAATCGAAGGCCATGCCATTTCCGCCCTGTTCCTCGATCCATTTGACCAAAAAATAGGAAATTTTGCTGTTTCGGTATCCCGTTTCGCCGCCAGTGGGTGGATTCACGATTAAAATTCCGTCTGCGGTGCGTTCTAGTTTCAAATCGCGGTTTAAGGCAGCAAGTGCCTCGAACTGTTCGGGGGTCACTTGGAGATCGAGCGATCGCGGCAGTTCGACGAATAAGGTTTTGAGTTGAGTTGGACTTTGTGCCATAATTGTTTATTTTCACACTGAAATATGTTAAAATAAGTGTGAATTTTTAACGATCTTTTATAGTTAAAATAATAAATTTATATTGTAACTGTAGCATATTTTAAAACCTCTAAAACACGATCGCGATCGCAGCCATACAAACCCGCACCCCAGGCAGAATTTTGCTCGACAACTGCCCAGCCTCGCCCTCGAATCGTACCGACATCGATAACTGTCGCTTGAGGAATTCGTACGCGATCTTCTGAGAGCAGAATTTCCATAAATTGACGCAACTCGCAAGCTTCTTTATGGGTATGTATAAACTGGTTTTCTGATTGTAATTTTCCGTGACGAAGATAAATTGAAAACGTTTTAATATTTCGATTTAAAATAAAACAGCGAAACTCTTTTTCCCATTGCACGATTTCTGAAATCAAAATGGGCATTTCATCAGGATAATCGCTTGGCAAGTTAGCGATTTTATAAACACGAGCCGGAAAACTTTTATCGTTAGGCGGTTTAACAAATGCTTCAGTTTTGCTTTTTCGGAATTCCCCTAACGTACTCAGATAAACCCAGCGTTTTCGGTATCTTTCAGGAAGATTTGGCAGCCAATCGATCGCGGGAGTTAACAAACGAACGCCAAGCTGTTCGGCGATCGCATCTGCCATCAAACCTTCGAGATGTAAAACGGGTTCGGAAACGGTTTTGAGTCGAGGTGGAAGTCGCCAGTTCACCAATCGCTCTACATCCCAACCTCGCGCGATCGCAGCACGCCACAAGGCGATCGAATCTTCACTGTAACGGGAACTCAAAACGAGAGTGGGCATTTTCGATCGCACTCTTTTAATCTAAACTAACCTTAACATCTCCACCGGCTCCGATCGCTTTTTGTCTTAACGAAGCATACGGCCAGTTTATCGACTCAGGTGGATAGAGAAAATTTTTATAGGCGAGAGCCATTTGTTGGGCGGCGCGATCGCACGGCATTTTTCCGGTAGCCGTTCCCAAACCCGGACAGGCGATCGTTTGTATTTTACATTCTTCTCGTTGGTTATGTCGCTTAACGGCGACGAGCATCGCCCACATTGCCACATAAACATTGTCTGTTTGAGAGATAGACATAGGAACCCGCATCGTTGGCGTGTGAGCCAGAAAAGGATGGTTAGGATGTCCGGTTTCAACGATTAAAGAGGTTCCCACTGGTTGCTCGCCACAATACTCGTCGATAATCCGTTGTTGCACGCGAGCCATCAATTCTAAACCGAAATAGCGAACGATCGCCAGATCGACGCCACCATCCATCAAACCGAAGGAATTCCCCGCACTCACCATACAATCGTAATCGGTCAACTCTTCAAAATAGCCGTTGACAACGGATACGGTAGAGAAGTTTTTTAACCTCTCTTGCCAAGCCTCACACAGCTCTGGCTTCGGATCGACTAAGATTAGTTTGATATCCGTGGGTTTCATGACGATCTCGAAAATGGAAATAGGAATATTTTCAGTTTAGCGATCGCGATCGCTCTGCGCTACATAACCATAGGTCGTTGTTACATCAGCCACTCGATCGCTGGGCTTTCCCGTGAGGTGAAAGCGATCTCCTTCGTATCTGTCAGTAGATAATATCGGTCATTTTCTCGATCGAATTCGATCGCTCCATCCATAAAATCGTCATCTTCTAAGGCCTGTCATCAATTAGCTGTGGACTCCTTGCCAACACTGAATTTTAGGCTTTAATTCGATTTGAGACTGAAATCGCTGAAAGCTTTTCCCTAACTGGAATCTAAATTTAATTGATGACACGCCCTAGCTTATCGGGAACGGATTCTGTATGAAATTACGGTTCTGCCAGACGGTCGGTGAACATTTATTTGAACCAGGTCTGCCGGAGAGCGGCCTTGTCCCATCGAGCTAAATCGGCGGCAGCATCATAGGTGCTCTGCAAAAAGCTTAGCAGGACTCGGTCGGGGTCATCTGCCGTTCGCACTACCTCATAGGGCAACACAAATTCCCCCAAACTCTCATGGAAAAAGGCCGCTTCTGGCTGCACGGGTGCATCCTTAAATCCTTCTGGGGTTGGGTACGCATAGGAGTAAAACGCGGGATAGCCTAATCCAGCTCCAGGCCAGAATCCGGCACTGCTGACTTCCTGGTTGTAAGCTTCCTTGGCGACATCATCGGGGAGGTTGGGCACGCCACCGGGATGCTCTGGCGCAGGCCGACCGGAGAACCGGGTCACCGCCAAATCAAAGCTGCCCCAAAAGAAATGAACCGGGCTGACTTTGCCGCAAAAGTGAGAACGAAATTCCTTGAAGACGCGATCGCTCTGCAACAGCACTCGCCAAAACCTTTGCGCCGCCTCCCCGTCATAGCTAGCATGGATATCGTCCTCTTCAAAGGCGATGGGATCGGGAATTTCATTGGGCAAAGTATCGATCCGGATATTAATCCCCAGATCTTTCAATGCCTGCATGATGGCTTGATAAAAATCGGCAACCGACCGAGGGCGCAAATCGACCGTTTCGATCTGACCTTCAGCCGTGGCAATCCACAAGTGGTGTTCCAGAAAATCAAACTCAATCTGAAACACCCGATTCCCATAAGGAATATTGCTCGTCGTCAGACCTCGGGTGGTGAGATACAACGGTACATGCCAGGAGTGGTTGATCCACGGGGTTTGCACTAAGCGGATTTTGCCGACGATCTGCGTCCACAGGTGCAAGGTCGTACAGGTGTCTTGCCAGTCTTCCAGGGTCAATTCGGGCCAGGGAGCGTGTATCATTTTTTTGAAATTCAGAGCCGACTCTATGACTAGAAAATCTTAATTGGAACCCATTATCAGCTATTTCAACGGTTAAGCATCGGCTTGAACGATAACGGGGGTCGCACTGTAAACAGTTGGACGAACATCCGCGATCGCCGCCCAAAATGTCTGGTCGTGGAGTTCTTGAAACCGGGGATTTTGTCTGAGGGCTGCCAGCGCTTCAGCCGTTTGCCAGTGGGCGATCGCGGTCACTTTACTACCGTCATCACTTTTCAGCAGTTGCGCATCCACAAACCCCGGTTGCTCTCGTACCACCTCGGCGTAAACCTGATGGATACGGTCGAATGCGGCCTGCTGCTGCCCTAGTTTGGTGGTGAATACGTTGACAAAGGTAATCACGATCTGGCTGGTATGAGAAGCAGTCAACTTGTTGTCGGCATCATCCCTGCCATCATCTTTTCCAATGACTTGGGATCGGCCTGAAGCTGAGCGGCCATTTGTTGTGCCTGTTCGCCGGGGTATACATCTTCCGTACCCGCAATCACGGCTTGCAATGCCGCTCGAGCGACCTCAGCCGGCGACACCTTCGGTGGTGGAAAGTCTTTGCTGCCGGGGGTATCCACCGTCCCTGGCATCACTCCGACCACCAGCGTATCCTGAGCCGCCAATTCCGCCCTGACCCCTTGAGTCAGGAGATACGTCGCCGCTTTAGACGCACCGTAGGATGCATTGAGCGGAAAGTTGACGCGTCCCAGAATGCTAATCATATTGATGATAGCCCCACCACCGTTCGCTTTAAGAACAGGCGCAAAAGCACGACACATGTTCAACGTGCCGAAGTAGTTGACGTTGATTTCAGCTTTCGCGGCGGAGAGGTCAGGAGCCGAGATAAAGCCCTGCCTTAGCCCAATGCCAGCGTTATTGATGAGTAGCGTTACGTCTGGACAATTGGCGGCTGCGGCCTGAACGGACAGCTCATCGGTGATATCAAGGGCAATAGGAACGATGCGCTCAGGGTCGCTGGCCACAATGTCAGTCAGTGAGCTGGTTTTGCGAGCCCCGGCATAGATCTTGGTGGCTCCTGCGGCTTGCAATGCTTCGATGTAATATTGACCAATGCCGCCATTGGCTCCGGTAACCAGAGCGGTACAGTCTTCTATCTGCATGGGGTTTCCTCTCGAAACAATTCTTTCCGCGAACGTCTGAAATTCACATTACTTCTGAAACGGTACTTAAAAAACCTGGTCAAATGGAATTGACTGTTCCAAAAGTGAAACAAATATGGAGATACCGGATCTCAATGGCTTGTTGGTATTTGCCCAGGTGGTAAAGCAGGGGAGCTTTATCGGCGCTGCTCGGCGACTGAATTTACCGAAAGCCACTGTCAGCCGTCGCATTCAACAGTTGGAAGACGCGCTACAGGTGAAGCTGCTGGAGCGCTCAACGCGGGTAGTGCGCCCGACAGAAATTGGCCGGATGTATTATGAGTACTGCGATCGCATCGTCACCGAAATTGAAGAAGCCAATACGGCGATCGTGGCGCAACAGGCCGAACCTCAGGGCATTCTTCGCACTAGTGCGCCTAGCGCCTTTACCCACCTATTCCTCAAGGATTTGAGGCTCTTCCGAACTTAAGATGCAGAATCAATCTGAAAAAATCATAGAAAGCTGACTCCTAAGCTCAAAGTTGCAGAAATTACGAAATCCATAAGCTTTGCGTTTAATCAGCTTTAACTTGTTGTTTAAACCTTCCACA
>NZ_JAQNCQ010000205.1:0-25921 GCF_028368005.1 Geitlerinema sp. CS-897
CTGGCTCGGCCTTGGCTTTTTTCCGATTAGACAAGCTCACTTACCCACTGGCTTCTCTTTCTCTTTTAGCTTGGCGACTTGTCCTGGCTTGTGCCATCCCCCTTTCGTCGTACTTTGGCCGTTACGCTAAACAGATACTCAAGATGCCGGGGAGCTTATACGGAAAGTATAGACTGGGAACAAACCACTTAATCTTCCAGCAAATCTTCTATTCTTGCTTTTAAGTCCATCAAATCGGGATGTTGAGTCATATCGAGTCGATCGATCGCCCATTCAAAAAAACTCGACAAAGAAATGTAATTCGATTGTTGTCTCTGCATTTCTTTTTGAAGGTCTTTTCCATGGAACCAAATTAGATAGCAATTTTCTGTCCAAAATTCATCCTGACTAAAACGGTGTTGATAATGGCTTAAATGAGTTTGAAAATTTTCAAATGTTACTGAAAGCGCCGCCTGTCTAAATCGATCGACCAATTCTAACCCTCTATTTTTGCAGTCTTGAAGCGTCAAAGACTCCGGAAGTTTACCACTTCCACCCGTCCAAGTCGTTTTGAGTTGTTTGCGAGCTGCACTGGTTTGCAATAAATCCCCCAACGCCCAACGTACAGCTTGGTAGAACTGTAAGTTTTTTGCACTCGTTTTAATCCAGTCTGCGATCGCTTCAATACTAGGCGAATCTCCATGTCCCCATTTCGATGCAGTCTCAAGTTTTTCTTGATATTTTTCTAGCCAGTATTGATGAATTAAATTTGGCTCTAAAAGATAATTTTCAATACAAGAACGATAAGTCGTAACAACCATCCGATTTCCCCTCCTATTCCCCAAATGGAGTAATTGACTGTTTGGGGTAGGTTGGACATCGAAATCTCGATCGCGAAAAACAATATATTTCTGATTCGTGAGTTCTTCAGGAAAGAAGTAGCCCTGAGCAAATACAGAAAAGCCAAACTTTCCACCCGCCGATACAATCGTGCATCGATCTGCTGATATTTCTTCCGTTATTTTGGACAGTAATCGATAGTCCAAGCTACTTTGCTTCCCTTCACAAAAAAGAAAAATTCCACGACTAACAACACTCACGCTCACACCTCAAGACGAATAATATGAGATTCTGGAACGAGTTGTTCGATATAATCTGAGTGAGTAGTAATGATAAATTGGTTGTTTTTACCCAGCTTGGGCAAAGCTCTTAACAAGGCTTGTTGCATAGGCGGATGTAAGTGCAATTCCAACTCGTCAATCAAAATAACTGAATTGTGGATATTCCAACTTGCAAAATCCATCAATATAGGAAATATCGCCCGTTCTCCTCCTGACATTTCTGAAATTTCATACTGATTTTTACCATCATAGAGATAAAACCAAGGCTCGCTTAAAATATCGTCAATTTCAGCTCGCGGTACTGGCCCTTCAAAACTTCGTTTTGGAAACACAGTTTTATAAGCTTGTTCGATTTCGGCATATAAATCCTTCTGTCCAGGGCGTAGCTCTCGAATTTTTTCGCCCCCTAAATCCTGATGAAATTGTCGCCACTTCGATAGTCTATCTCGTAAAATATTGTTAGTAATTTCAATCTTGTTTTGGGGGTTTTCAGGCGTCAAACTCGTGGAAGTTCTCTGTTCAGTGTACCAAAGTATCGTACCTACTTTTTCAAACACTTGGAACCCTTCAAAACGAACCAGTTGCTTCGCATATTCTCTTCCTTTAAATTGAAAAAAATCCGCCGCAGTATTCGCCTGCACTTTGATATCTTTCCATTGGAGAGTTACTAGATGCTGGGCAGAAGGAGGATGTAAATCGCGTCCCATCTCCTGTAATTTTTCCTGAAATTCGCGAACCGCCTGGATTTCGGTAGACGAAAATTGGACTTGGACTTCAACTTCTGGCGCAAATCTTCCCCAGTTGGCTCCTAAAAGTTCGTAATGAAATCCCGACCATTCTAATTCAGTCACGTTTCCCAATCGTCCCGTCGCGACTCCTAGCGTGGCTGCAATGGCTTGTAAAATACTGGTTTTTCCCACACCATTGTTTCCGATTAAAACAATGAGGTCTCGTGCCAATCCCGTTTCGGGATCTGTAAAATCCAATAAGGAAGAATCACGAAATTTTTTAAAATACTTGAGTTGGACTGACTGGACTTTCATTAGCGTTATAAAAAAGACAGGTTTGTTTCAATAAAAATTGAGTACATGAGGTTGATTAACGAAGCCCAAACTCCGACTTATCAAAGGTTTAGAGACTCCGATCGTAAAAGCATCCCGTGTTAAATCGAGATCTTCGGCTACCTCAGTCAGCGGTGACTGTTAAAAAAACACCGATAACGGAACAGATCTTTCGACTTCCGAGTCCTGCGTCAAGCTATCTGAAAGAAATTGGATGAGATCGCACTTTTCATCAGGACTTAACCTCAGCAATGTTGCTTTGAGTTCGGCAAGTGTCATACAAAAACAAAGAACTCTTAACCTCAGTGTACTGTAGTCGTTGCGTCTTCCTCACCGCCAGCAGTACGTTAGGGAAAAACCCGAATGGATTTGGAATTTCTAACCCGTGCGATCGCTCCCCGTTCGCCACACCCCAAACGAAGTTGAAAAAACACGAGATCGCTTCCCCAGACGAGCGATCGCGCCACCGCTTGCCCAAAATCCCCGACGGCTACCCCTCGATAGGAGCGATCGAAGTCATTAAACTGTGTTAAGACCGTCAGAGTCCGACCCTCTGACCCTCTTCTGCTGCTGACACCTTACAAAAACGTGCCATGCTGGATTTGAACGCCACCTTCGACAACCAACCGTCCGCATCCGACGACGCCCAAACCGCGCCGCCTGCGACGTCTCACGCCACACCGCCCAACCTGGCATTCGTCCAGCGTCATAACGGTTCCACTCCCCAAGACATCGATCGAATGCTGGAAATCTTAGGGTACGATTCGATCGATTCCCTCATCGATGCGATCGTTCCCGCCCAAATTCGCCTCAAACAACCCCTCAACCTCCCCCAACTTCTCAGCGAAGCCCAAGCCCTGCAACAACTCAGAGCGATCGCCCAAAAAAACCAAATCTTTCGATCCTTCATCGGAACGGGCTACCATGACAGCATCACGCCCCCCGTTATCCAACGCAACATCCTCGAAAACCCCGGTTGGTACACCGCATACACCCCCTACCAAGCCGAAATCGCCCAAGGGAGACTCGAAGCCCTCCTCAACTTTCAAACCATGGTGATGGACTTAACGGGGATGGAAATCGCCAACGCCTCCCTCCTCGACGAAGGAACCGCCGCCGCCGAAGCCATGAGTCTCAGTCTCGGGGCGTCCAAATCCAAAGCCAACGCCTACTTCGTCGATGCAGGCTGTCATCCCCAAACCCTCGAAGTCGTCAAAACCCGCGCCAACCCCCTCAATATCGAGATCGTCGTCGGCGACTGGAAAACCTTCGACTTCAGTACCCCCGTCTTCGGGGCGTTGTTGCAATACCCCACCACCACTGGGGCAGTTTGCGACTACCGCCAGTTTATCGAAACCGCCCACGAACAAAAAGCGATCGTGACCGTCGCCGCCGACATTCTCAGCCTCGCCCTCCTCACTCCCCCTGGAGAGTTCGGTGCAGACATCGCCGTCGGAAGTACCCAACGCTTCGGCGTTCCCCTCGGTTACGGCGGACCTCACGCCGCCTACTTCGCCACCAAAGAAGCCTACCAGCGCAAAATACCGGGGCGCATCGTCGGCGTGTCCAAAGACGCCAGCGGAAAACCCGCCTTGCGTTTGGCGTTGCAAACCCGCGAACAACATATCCGCCGCGACAAAGCCACCAGTAACATCTGTACCGCCCAAGTTCTCCTGGCGGTGATGGCGTCCATGTATGCGGTGTATCACGGTCCGGCGGGCATCCGTCACATCGCCGAAACCGTCCACCAACGCACCGTCATGTTAGCCGAAGGCTTGAAACGGTTGAAATTCAGCCTCGGCGAAACCGCCGTGTTCGATACCCTCACCGTCAACGTGGGTTCGGCGGATACCATCGTGCAACGGGCGGCGAAAAACTACATCAACCTTCGCAAACTCAACGACACCCAAATCGGCATCAGCCTCGACGAAACCACCACCGACGCCGATTTAATGGATTTGTGGCAAATCTTCGCCGACAGCGACGAGTTACCCTTTACCCTCGACGACGTTCGCCAACTCGCCGCCACCTCCGACTCGAACTTAGCGAAGTCTCCCTTACGACGACAAAGTGCCTATCTCACCGATGCCGCGTTCGAACAGTACCACTCGGAAACCGAGTTACTGCGCTATCTGCATCGCCTCGAATCTAAAGATTTGTCCCTCACTACCTCCATGATTCCCCTGGGATCTTGCACCATGAAACTCAACGCCACGGCGGAAATGCTACCCGTCACCTGGCCCGAGTTTAGCAAGATTCACCCCTTCGCCCCCAAATCCCAAACGCGGGGCTATCAGTTCATGTTCCAACAACTCGAGGCGTGGTTGGCGGAAATTACCGGATTCGACGCCATTTCACTGCAACCGAACTCGGGTGCCCAGGGAGAATACGCCGGATTGCAGGTGATTCGCGCCTATCACCACCATCGCGGCGACAGCCAGCGCAATGTCTGTTTGATTCCCGAATCCGCCCACGGGACTAACCCCGCGAGTGCAGTGATGTGCGGGATGAAGGTGGTGTCGGTTCGCTGCGACAAAGCGGGAAATATCGACGTTGCGGATTTGAAGAAAAAGGCGGAGAAACACGGGGAGAAACTGGCTGCGATTATGGTCACGTATCCCTCGACGCACGGCGTGTTTGAAGAAAGCATCGTGAAGGTGTGCGACATCGTTCACCAACACGGCGGCCAAGTTTATCTCGACGGTGCCAACCTCAACGCCCAAGTGGGACTCTGTCGTCCGGGGGATTACGGGGCGGACGTGTGCCATTTGAACCTGCACAAAACTTTTTGTATTCCCCACGGTGGCGGCGGCCCGGGAATGGGGCCGATTGGTGTGGCGCAGCATTTGACGCCGTTTTTACCGGGTCATTCGGTAGTCTCGCCCCACAGCGAAACTCATTCTGAAGCCATTGGTGCAGTTTCCGCCGCCCCCTGGGGAAGTGCCAGCATTCTACCGATTTCTTGGACGTACATCGCCATGATGGGGGCGCAAGGGTTGACGGAGGCGACGAAACTGGCGATTCTCAACGCCAACTACATGGCGCGTCGGTTGGATGCGTTTTATCCGGTGTTATATAAAGGAGAGTCGGGGTTGGTCGCCCACGAGTGTATTCTCGATTTTCGTCCTCTGCGTAAGTCGGCGGGGATTACGGTGGACGATGTGGCGAAACGGTTGATGGATTACGGGTTTCACGCACCGACGATGTCTTGGCCGGTTGCGGGGACGATGATGGTGGAACCGACGGAAAGCGAGTCAAAGGCGGAGATCGATCGCTTCTGTGAGGCAATGGTGGCGATTCGCAGTGAAATCGAAGCCTTGGAATGGGGCGAGGTGGACGAGTCGAACAATTTGCTGAAAAACGCGCCTCATACGGCGGAATCGTTGATGTCGGACAATTGGGATCGTCCTTATTCTCGGGAAAAGGCGGCGTATCCGGCACCTTGGACGCGGGAACATAAGTATTGGGTTCCAGTCAGTCGCATTGATGCGGCGTTTGGCGATCGCAATTTGGTCTGTTCCTGTGTGGGGATGGAGGCGTATGCTGAAGAGACTGAAGCAAAGGATTTTGACGACGATTTCGACGCTGACTTTTAGGGGCGAAATGGCGTAAGGTTTGGGGGTGGGTCTTCCCGCCCCAGAACGGGAACAGTATCAGGTTAAGGTGGGTGTGAACCAATGGGGAAAAGATCGATCGCGTTGAGTGCGTCGGTTCTCCTACTCACGGGATGTTCGGCGGCTATGGTGCCAGACTTAGAAGATATGGCTGGCGAACCCGCTTCGTCGGCGGAAGTGTCGCCGGAGACGCAAGTGGCTTCGACGACGCCTCCGCCGACACCCACCCCAGAACCTCTGACGACGGGAAACGCCGCCTTAGATGGTTGGGAATTCCGGGTGACGGACGCGATCTCGTCGGGAAAATCCTATCGCGGTCAGTCGGCGGTGTATAAGGCGGAAGACAGTTGGACGGTGGTATCAGTGGGGATTAAAAATACCCATAGCGACCCCCAGGAGGCTCAGGACGCCCCCTTTTTGCTGTTTTTGGCGAAAGTTGTCGATTCTGAGGGCAACGAGTACGGCGTCTCGGAAATCGATTATAAGTACGATTTGGAGTTTTCGAGGAAATCTTTTGCGTCGGGAGAGGTGCGATCGATGGATTTGTTGTTTAATACGCCGTCGGGAGTGCGGGTGACGCAGTTGGTGGTGGAAACGACGGATTTTCGCCAGCCGGTACGGATTGGGTTTTGAGAGAGTTCACCACACCAGACACAGAGGACACGGAGAAGTTATCAAAATATCGTTTCAGAGTGGTATAAAATGCCGTGGCGCGGGGAATAAAATTGAGACTATAATATTTAAACATACCGTATTTTTTAGGATTTAAATTATGTATCCTTGGACGGCTTTAGTTACCGTTTTCGCCCTCCTGGTTTACTTCGTCATTACCATCAACGTGGGACGGGCGAGAGCCAAACATAAAGTGATGCCGCCCTCGATTTCGGGAAATCCAGAATTTGAACGGGCGTTTCGGGTTCAACAAAATACGTCCGAGCAATTGATTTTATTCCTTCCCCTGCTTTGGATTTTTTCGATTTTTGTCAGCGAAATTTGGGGCGCTGTCCTCGGTGCAATTTGGGTTGTCGGACGCATTTTATACGCCTGGGGCTATTACCAAGCGGCGGAAAAACGGATGCTTGGATTTGGGATGGGGTCTTTAATGACGATGGTGTTATTGCTGGGGTCTCTCGTTGGCGTCGTCTTGAATTTATATCAGAACTTCACCTAGGCGATCGCCCCTCTCTGTGTCCTCTGTGCCTCTGTGGTGAAGCTCCTATAAAATGAACAGAAGCACCCCCATTTTATCATGATTGCCATTGTCGCCGAACCGCACGCCCCCTATTCGTCGCCCCCTTCTACCGCCCCCTACGTGGAAGTCCTCGTCGATTGTCCCGGTTCCGACAAACTCTTCACTTACCGCATCCCCGACGACATTTCCCTCAATCCCGGCGACATCCTCAGCGTTCCCTTCGGTTCCCAGCAAGTTGGCGCGATCGCGGTTCGCTTCCTCGACACTCCCTCGCAGGAACTCGACGCCACCAACATCAAACCCATCGACGACGTAATTTCTCCCGGTTTCTTCCCCCCGAGTTACTGGGAACTGTTGCAACGCGTCGCCGATTACTACTGTACTCCCCTGATTCAAGTGATTCGCATCGCCTTACCACCGGGATTGCTGAGGCGATCGCAACGTCGGTTACGCCTGAACCCCGACAACATCCCCAACGGGGCGGAACAGTTTCTCAATCCCGTGGCGCGTCAGGTGTTAGAACTGTTGCAACAGTCGAAGTCGGGAAACTACACCGCCGCCTACGTTCAGCAACAAATTCGCGGGGCGCGTCGGGGAATTCGCGATCTCGTCAATCGCAGATGGGTAGACAGTTATCTCGAACCGCCTCGGGTTCCCAAGCCGAAACTGCAACAGGCGGTGACGTTGCTGAACGCCAATCCGGCGGTGTATGGGGAACTGACGCCGCGACAGCGGGAAGTTTTACGATTTCTGCAACGTCAGGGGGGCGAACTCTGGCTGACGGATTTAATGCAACTGGCGCGAACCAGTCGCGGCGTGGTGTCGGCGTTGGAACGCTGTGGCTGTGTCGTTGTTGAAGAACGGGAAATTCTGCGGCGAGAGATGGGGGAAGCTGTCAACGCCGACGCCCCGAAGGAACTGACCCCCGCCCAAAATGCGGCGTTAGAGCGGATTTTGGGCTTTTCGGGATACGCCGAAGCCTTGCTTCACGGGGTAACGGGTTCGGGAAAAACGGAGGTTTACTTACAGGCGATCGCACCCATTTTGCGTTCTGGGAAATCTGCGTTAGTTCTGGTTCCCGAAATCGGACTGACGCCGCAGTTAACCGATCGCTTTCGTGCCCGCTTTGGAAAACGAGTCTGCGTCTACCATAGCGCCCTCTCGGACGGGGAACGGTTCGATACTTGGCGACAAATGCTAATGGGAGAACCGCAGGTGGTAATCGGAACGCGATCGGCGGTATTCGCCCCGCTTCCCAATTTGGGCTTAATCGTTCTCGACGAGGAACATGACAGCAGTTTCAAACAGGATCGCCCCGCCCCGACGTATCACGCCCGAACCGTAGCGAAATGGCGGGCGGAATTGGTAGATTGTCCGGTGGTGTTCGGTTCCGCGACGCCGTCGTTAGAAACCTGGTTGGACTGTCGCGGCGAGGAAAAACACTATCTTTCCTTACCCGAACGGGTGCGATCGCGTCCCCTTCCCCCCATCGAAATCGTAGATTTACGACGGGAACTCCAACGGGGAAACAAATCCATTTTCAGCCTTGCGTTGCAAGAATCCCTCCACAACCTCTCGGAAACCGGACAACAGGGAATCCTATTCATCCACCGTCGGGGTCACAGTACCTTCGTTTCCTGTCGCAGTTGTGGCTACGTTCTCGACTGTCCCCACTGCGACGTTTCCCTCGCCTATCACTACACCCACGAAGGGGCGACGAAACTCCTCCGCTGTCACTACTGCGGTTATACCCGCCAACATCCCCCCAGTTGTCCCGAGTGCGGTTCCCCCTATCTCAAGTTTTTCGGAAGTGGAACCCAACGGGTGATGCAGGAGTTGGGGCGACAGTTCCCGAATTTGAAAGCGATTCGCTTCGACAGCGACACCACACGACGGAAAGGTGCGCATCGGGCGTTACTGACACGGTTCGCCCAGGGAGACGCCCAGTTATTGGTGGGAACGCAGATGTTGACGAAGGGGTTAGATTTACCGTCGGTGTCGGTGGTGGGAATTGTCGCCGCCGATGGCTTGTTGAACTTGTCGGATTACTGGGCGGGAGAACGGGCGTTTCAGACGTTGACGCAGGTGGCGGGGCGTGCGGGACGCGGCGACGATCCTGGGCGAGTGGTGTTGCAAACCTACACGCCGGAACATCCGGTGGTTTTAGCGGTTCGCCGCCACTGTTACGAGGCGTTTGTGGAGGAGGAGTTAGCCCAGCGTCAGGTGTTGAACTATCCACCTTATGGAAAGTTGGTGTTGTTCCGGTTGAGTGGGTTGGATGCGGAGTTGGTGGAACGAACGGCGATGGAGATGGGGGAGGCGTTGTTACCGGAAGCGGGGTATGAGTTGTTGGGCCCGGTGCCGGCTGCGGTGATGCGGGTAGCGGATCGGTTTCGCTGGCAGATTCTGTTAAAGTTTGAGGGGGATGTGGGGATTGAGTTGCAGGATAAAATCGATTTGTTGAGGCAGATCTGTCCGAGGATGGTGAAGTTGTCGGTGGATATCGATCCGTTGAATTTTGGTTGAGTCAGAGGTTATTCTAGGCATATTAAAGTCTGGATGTTCTGTTGATTTACAAGTTTTATACATCATCTTTTTTGCCAATATGAAAATCAAACAAATTTCCGTTCGCGGCTTATTTTGAATTTTTAATCATACAATTCCTTTAAATACAGATGAAAGGATTACAATTATTCAAGGACCGAATGGCTTTGGAAAAACAGCAATACTAAGAATACTAAACAGCTTTTTTAGTTCTCGCTACTCTGAATTGCGTAGCATTCCGTTTGATGAATTTAATATTGAATTTAATAATGGAAATCGAATAGAAATTGCAAGAATTTCCCAAAATACTAAGGAAGCCAACAAGGTTGATATAACTTTAAACTTCTACGAGCTAGGTTCCGAAAAACTTTCTTTTTCGCCAGAGAGAATTAAATTATCTTCTGATACAGAAATTCCCATTGGAATGCTGGATGATATTATACCAGGACTCGATAGAATAGATACGAGAAAATGGTTTTATATACCCACAGATGAAGTTCTTTCTTTAGAAGAAGTTCTCGAACGCTTTGAAGATTCACTACCTTTAAAGTTGCGATTGTCTCGTTCAAAAAAAGAACCTGAATGGTTGAACAACGTGAAGAATTGTATACATATTCGACTTGTTGAATCACAGCGTCTATTGAATTTTGTTCCTAGTCGTTCTCTGCGACCTTATCGTAGAGATGCTTCGATGGTATCTACTGTTTCAGCCTATTCTGAAGACCTTGCAAAATTAATGCAGGAAAAGTTTAAAGAATATGGTACAATATCCCAATCTCTTGACAGAACATTTCCTGTAAGAGTGGTCAAGCAACAACCATCAGCGGATATAACCGACGAACAGCTACGTCAACAACTGAACGAATTAGAAGCGATTCGCTCTAGTCTGATAGAAGTCGGACTACTCGACAAGGATGAAGAGTCGGATTTTCAAATTCAATCTCAACCTATCGATGAAAGTACGAAAAATGTTTTATCAGTTTACGTTGAAGATGTCGAAAAGAAGCTGAATGTATTTACTGAAACCGCAAAAAAAATCGATCTTCTTAGAAAAATTATAAACAATAAGTTTGCCTACTCATATAAGAAGATCAGTTTCAGCAAAGAGAAAGGTTTTATTTTTACGACCTTCTACCCATCACCATCAACTGATTCAAAAAATCTTTCGCCAACTGATTTGTCATCTGGAGAACAACATGAATTAGTTCTCCTGTACGAGTTGCTATTTAAAGTCAAGCCAAACTCTTTAGTATTAATTGACGAACCCGAATTATCTCTTCATGTGGGATGGCAAATTCAGTTTTTAAAAGATTTGAAAGACATTACACAATTAGCAGACTTAGATATTTTAATGGCAACTCACTCACCAGATATCATTCAAGATCGCTGGGATTTGACAGTTGAGTTGAAAAGTCCAAATAAATAAATGAGAGATTTACTTTCAGCCGATCGATATGCTAACCAAATTCGATTAAGACGCAGCACTTACAACGGAACTTTTTTATTAGTTGAGGGAAGTTCTGATAAAACTTTCTATAGTCGTTTTGTTGACCGTTCTGTATGTGAATTAGTTTCCGTTTCTGGAAAGCCTTCAAGCAAGGTACTTGTTATTGAGGCTTTAAGGATTTTGGAGTCAGATTCCAACTTTCTGGGAGTTATAGCGATCGTCGATGCAGATTTCGATCGACTTTCTAACTGTATATACGATAGCCCCAATTTACTTTACACTGATACTCACGATCTCGAAACAATGTTGATTAAATCGCCAGCTTTCGAGAAATTTATTTTGAGGTAGGATAAAGTTGAATCGGATTGACGGTACTTTTTGCTCTTGAAGCGAGGATATTTCGCTCGCTTATCAAAGAAATTCTTGAAGGCGGCTGTCAAGTTGAGTGTCGTCGCTTGTAAAACTTGCGAGTAGCACTCTGATAGCCAAGCGGTCTCCTCGGATTTCTTGAGACTGGGAAGGTGAGCGTTAAGAGCTGTGCGGGTCAATCCTTTACCCGTTTCTTTATAGGTTGTATTGCACAGGTTGAGTGCATAATTCCACCACCAACGAGCGCAGCCAAAGTGTTGAGCTAACACCTGCTTCTGCTCGTCGGTTGGGTAGATTCTGACTTTGACCGCTTTGTGTATCAACGCCCTCACCTCCTTTATTTGCCACTATAATACAATTCCGATAAATCTGTGTGGCGGGTCAATTTTCTGGGCATCGAACCCCTCAATTGACGCGGGGAGTCCATGTTGTTGCTGAGCTTGTCGAAGCATCCCGACGCTGACCGTTCGGCTGAGCCGCTCACGGCCGAAGCCTTCGGTGCAGCGCAAGACTTATTGCTCCGGTGAACCCCTCACAAGTTAAAACAGTCAATATTTATCTCGATATTTCCGAGATCGCGATCGATCTCGGCGATCTCTCGGCAATATGGAAGTAGAGACGTACTCCGAACAGTTGACGTCTCGATCGCATTTGCAGCGGAGGAATCGACGATGACCCATGTATTTCAAGATCGCATCGAAGCGGGTCGAGTCCTCGCGTCCCGTCTCGAACGTTATGCCCGACGCGACGATGTTGTAGTGTTGGGCTTGCCCCGAGGCGGCGTTCCCGTCGCCTTTCAAATCGCCCGCGCCCTGGATGCGCCCCTCGATGTCTGCTTAGTTCGCAAACTCGGCGTTCCCAACAACCCAGAACTGGCGATGGGCGCTCTCGGAAGTCGCGGGGACATCACGACCAACGAGAACGTCGTGCAGTCGTTACGGGTGAGTCAGGAGCAGTTTGAAGCGGTCGTTCGCCGGGAACGTCAAGAGTTACAACGTCGCGAAAAACGGTATCGCGGTCGTCGTCCTCCTTTGGAAGTGCGCGGCAAAACGACGATCCTCGTCGATGACGGTGTGGCGACGGGGGCGACGTTGATGGCCGCGATCGCGACGCTACGACATTGCCATCCCGCCAAAATCGTCGTGGCGATTCCCGTGGCCGCCCCGGTCGTCTGTGAGAAACTACGAACGAAAGTCGACGAGTTGGTTTGTGTGTTGGAGCCAGAACCGTTTAATTTCCTCGGGTTGTGGTACGAAGACTTTTCGCAAACGACGGACGAGGAAGTCTGCGGTCTGCTCGAAATTGCGGCTTCAGAGCGAAACTCCCAATCTCAGAACGGATCGAGCGACTTCAAAGCGTTCTCGACCTTTTAGCCTCGATCGAACTTTTTTAAAATTAATTTTCTTGTTGTTGAAAATTGAGTTAAATTGTCAATTAACGAACAGAAACAAGCAATAAACGAGCGAAAACAATATCCGAATCGCTCGTTTATTTATTTTTAATAGTCCTGAAGAACGACAATTCGATCGCCCGACTTCGAGACCTGTAGCGTCCGACGTTTCGATCGCGAGTCGGCCGACCACTCAGTCGTTATCCCAGGTTTCGCAACCGAGTAAATCGATAATGCGATCGCGCAACAAGTAATCGTGACGTTCGAGTTCCAGTTCGACGGTTTCCCATTCCCGTTGGGGAATGTACTGACATAACGTATAAATCGGCTGATGGCGGCTGAGAACCCCCCGCGATACGAGATCGCGAGCTTCCGTAACGATGACGTCGAGTGAGTAGCGAGTGGTTGTAACCATGATTTGACTTCCTCCCCAATCCAATTGAGATCGCTTGTGGGAGTTGGGAAATTGCGGTATCGGCTTCCCCTTCTATTGTCGTTGGATTTCTGTGGGGAGGGAACGAGTATTAATACTCTGTAACGTCCGTTACGGTTCCGGGGGCGTTTCCTCGTCCGTCTCGTTAGGAGTCATCTCGTCGGAAGTCATTTCGTCGAGCGTCGCTTCCTCATCTGCCTCGTCGGAAGTCATCTCATCGGGCGTCAACTCATCGGGAGTTATCTCGTCAGTTGGAGATGGCGTCAAGCCGGGAATCGGCGATCGCGTTTCTGAATTTGGTGGTGTCGTGGGCATCACCTCGAAGGGACTGCGGCGTTGGCGGTTGCGTTCCAACGGGTCGGTATCGCTCGGCTGCACGACCAACATCACGCGATCGCCCCCTACCGAACGCAGGACGTCCATGACCTGTAAAACGTCGTCGTACTCTGCCTTGGGATTACCGAGAACTAAAACCTTACTGTCTGGATTGTTTTGTAAATGCGCGTCGAGGCGTTCGGGAAGTTCCTCAAAAGAAATGGGAACGGACTCTTTACCCACGTAAATTTGTCCAGTGAAATCGATTCCCACGTAGAAATTGCCGGTGACAGCTTCTCCCGTACTCACCTGGGGAAGAGGGTTAGAAATTGCCTGTTGGCGGGTCAACCCCACCGCTCCCAGAATAAAGAACGTCAAAATACAAAAGATGACGTCCATCAAAGGAATAATTTCGATACGAACGTCGTCGTTAGACGAGCCGAGATTGATTTTCATGGGGTCAGTCGTGAGCGAGAGTTAGTACGGTGAATGAAAA
The DNA here is from genome assembly GCF_028368005.1 of Geitlerinema sp. CS-897. Lineage (NCBI taxonomy): Bacteria > Bacillati > Cyanobacteriota > Cyanophyceae > Geitlerinematales > Geitlerinemataceae > Geitlerinema > Geitlerinema sp. CS-897. Next base: position 13,962 of record NZ_JAQNCQ010000205.1, read on the forward strand.
CGAACCCGTTAGCGATCGCCGATCGCCTCAGAATCTTTCGCCTCGGACGCGCGAGTTTGAAACTCGTTCGCATCGGAGTCGCGAACCTCAGAGTCGTCCACATGGCGATCGAGACGTTGCAACCAAAACTGGCGATATCGTAACTCGAGTTCGTTGCCGCTGCGACGGAACAACTTCGCTTGGTTGAACACGAAGGCTTGAAACAGGCGGTAAAAGGCCAAACTCGCGATCGCGACGATCAGCCCCGTGGCGGTACTGATAAGCGATTCACCGATACCCAACGTCACCCCGCTCGTAGCCGTAGTTCCCAAATCGCTGATGCTCAGAGATCCCAGAGACTCGATCAGTCCCAAAACCGTTCCCAACAATCCCAGCAACGGCGCTAGGGCGATGACCCCTTCGAGAATTTTATCGCCCCGTCTCATATTGGCCAGTTCTTCATCCGCCGCAGACTCCAACGCCAACTTAAACAGCTCGGGATCGGCTTCGTGCAGTTTCAACGGCGCGTAGAGAAACCGTCCGATGGGGCGATCTCGCGCTTGACGGGCGATTTCTTCCGCCAGTCCCCAATCTCGCTTCGCCCGATCTAAGACGCGATCGACTAACTCCCGTTCCTTACGCAGCACGCGACTCCAAAACCACAGCCGTTCTACCACCGTCGCCACAGACAAAACGGAAAGAACCAGCAGCGGAATCATCGCGACTCCGCCTTTGTCGAACAGTTCTACAATATTCACTCTCGATGCTTTCCTCCGAATCGATCGACAAACCGAATCTCGAGGCGCGATCGCTCCTTCGAGGTCGCGCGCCGCCACTGCGGTATTGGTTGAGATTGTACCGAATCTCGAAACCGAATCTCGAAGCAGACATTTGGCACGATTGTCGCCTACGATCCGGTAAAGGTCGATCGCGAGCTGCGATCGCGATCGTTAACCGTCAGGAGTTGGAGATGTTTGGGGCGAAGTTCGGTCAACCGTTGTGGCAAAAGCTGGTAGAGTGGCGCGGCGCGGCCGTCGGCGGCTTGGGCGTCGGGGCGATCGTCTTGGCGTTGCGGGGACTCGGTTGGTTACAACCTCTCGAATGGGCGGCATACGATAAATTTTTCCTGATGCGTCCTCCCGAACCCCACGACCCTCGCATTACTATCGTCGGCATGACGGAAGGCGATATCGAAATGCTGGGATCGCCGATGTCCGACGAAGATCTCGCGACTCTCATCGAAACCCTTGCCGCCTTCGAGCCTCGAGCGATCGGTCTCGACTTTTATCGCAACGTTCCCGTCGAACCGGGGTACGATCGCCTCGCGGACGTGTTCGAGTCTACCCCCAACCTCTTCGGGATCGAGAAAAAAGTCGCTGACGATCGCGGACAAGCCATCGGACCGCCACCAGTTTTGGCTGAAAACGATCGCGTGGCCGTCAACGACGTTACGATCGACGCCGACGGAAAACTGCGGCGCGGGTTGCTGTTCCTAACCGACGACAACGGCGTGTCGCGATCGAGTTTGGGACTCGTCCTAGCGTGGTTGTACCTGGAAGCCGAGCCGAATTTCGATCCCGCCGCCCAAACTCACCCGGAATACTTACAACTGGGGCCGGCGGTCTTCGTCCCCTTTGAAGCCAACGATGGCGGCTACGTTAGGGCTGACGCGGGAGGCTATCAAATTTTACTGAACTTTCGCGGACCCTCGGGCAGTTTCGCCACGGTATCGGTGACGGAAGTTCTCGAGGGGGCGATCGACGGCGATCTGTTTCGCGATCGCATCGTTCTCATCGGGCCTTTAGCTCCCAGTCTCAACGACTTTTTTTATACGCCCTACAGTCGCAGTTTGTTTCCCGACTTCTTCACCTCTCCCGACGACACTACTGGCGTTGAAGTTCAAGCTCACTTGACCAGTCAGATTCTCAGCGCCGCCCTCGACGATCGCCCCCTGATTCGCGTTTGGCCCGAACCCGCTGAGGCGCTGTGGATTCTCGCCTGGTCTCTCTCGGGGGCGGCGTTAGTCTGGAGGCTGCGACAACAGCGTTGGACCGTTTTGGCGATCGTCGGTTGGGCGATCGCGCTAGTTGCGATCGCATACGGGGCGTTTCTGCTGGGGTGGTGGATTCCCCTAGCCCCACCGTTGTTGGGGATCGTGGGGTCGGCGGTGGCCTTGACCGGTTATATCGCCCATCTCGAGCGTCACGACCGCCAGTTGATGATGCACTTGTTCGGCCGTCACGTCACGACGACCGTAGCCGAGGAAATTTGGCGACAACGCCATCAAATTCTGCAAGAAGGGCGTTTGGTGGGACAAAAAGCCACGGCAACGGTTTTGTTTACCGATATTAAAAACTTCAGTACCTTCGCCGAGGAAATCGACCCCGAACCGTTGATGCAATGGCTCAACGAGTATATGGAAGGGATGGCGGAAGTGGTTCTCGACAATCACGGCGCGATCGATAAGTTTATCGGCGATTCGGTTATGGCAGTCTTCGGAGTTCCCATCGTGCGAGAGTCCGAAGCTGAAATTGCCGCCGATGCAGTGGCGGCGGTGCGCTGTGCGGTACAGATGGGGCAGAAGTTGCGGGAACTCAACCAACGCTGGAAACGCAACGGACAACCGATTATTTCGATGCGTGTCGGCATTGCCACCGGCCCCCTCGTGGTGGGGAGTTTGGGGAGTTCTCAACGGGAGGACTATACGATTATCGGCGACAGCGTTAACGTGGCCGCTCGTTTGGAGAGCTTTGATAAGGAACTCGATGGCGGCCTCTGTCGCATTTTGATCGGCGAATCGACCTATCGGTACGCCCAAGGCCAGTTTCCGATCCAACTCCTCGGCAGTGCTTTACTGAAGGGACGGCAGAAACCCGTCAAAATTTATCAGGTGATGTGGGAAACTTCACCGATGTCGCCATCGACGACATCCCAAAAAATTACGTGAAATTGCGGATAGCGACTTCAAAAAGCGGTATGTTAGGGTAGGTTAAAACCCTTACATTAACCCTTACAACAAATTTCGGTGCATCTTATCGCGTTGAGTCGGTTTTTGGGTTGACCGTCAAGCGTGCTTCCACTATCCTCTGTTCGCGAAAGCGCTCTTTGCGATTTCCTCCTTGGAGCAACAAACAATGTTACATCTCGGTAAAGTGTTGACCGTTGCCACGGGTACGGCGGCGTTAACGCTGACACAGGCGATCGCCGTCACGACACCCGCGATCGATTCCCTGTTCGCCTCGGAGTCGATGCAAGTGTTGGCAACGGCACAAGCCTCGCCGATTACCTACGTTCCCCCCAACCGCGGCCAGCCCCGCCAAACACAAGGGACGGGATCTCGCGGCTGCGAAGATACGTCAGAAGCGATCGCGCTGTCGTTACTCGCCCCCAGCAACCACACGGGCTTGACCGTCTCGGCACGTCCGACGTTCTATTGGCATTTAGAAAATGCTGTTTCCGTTCCCGTCGAGTTTACCCTAGTAGAAGACGACAACCCCAACCCGATTTACGTCCGACGCTTCGATAGCAACGACGCCGGGTTGACGAGTGTTTCTCTCCCCGAGGGACGCGAACTCGAGGAAGGTAAAACCTATCGCTGGACGGTATCGGTGGTGTGTAATCCCCAACGGCGATCGAGCGATGTCTTCGCTCAAAGTTGGATCGAACGGGTGTCTCCCTCTGCCACCTTAGAAGCCAGTCTCGCCGAGGCAACGACGGCACAAGAAACCGCTCGGGCTTACGCTCGAGAAGGAATTTGGTACGATGTCCTCTCGGAGTTGAATACGGACGACGCACGGTGGGAAATCGTTCGCTCGGAACGATTAGCCGCAGCCAGCCGCCCGGAATAAGCAGCTCGACAAATCTAATTTAAATAACCCAGAACAGAAGTTTTTAAGGATAATCTAACCCAGGTAAATTTTTAGATTTCCTCGCCAGATTCTCGATCCCGAGAGTCCGCCGCTAGATCCCCGGTATCTTCAAGATGCCGGGGATTTTAACAATGGGGATTGCGATCGATAGCGGAGTTCGTCTCGACGTTTACGGGTGAATGTCGAGGTTGAGAACGTAACGCCCCAGTTGTAATTTTCCCGTCCACAATTCATACTCGAGACGTAGGTGTTCGGGGAGCGGATACCCCGACAGTTCGAGATGGCGAGTGTAATTTCGCAGTCGCATTTGACTGGGAGAGTCAACCCCATCACCGCGCAGCCAATAGCGACTGATGCCGTACATTCCGTTTTCCCACAGATGGCGATAGCTTAAATTGCCTTGTCCTTGCATCGTGGCAATGGCGCGATAGGGGGAAATTTCAAACCATAACAGTCGGGACGGATTGGGTTTAGAAGCGGGGGTGTCACCCGTATCGGGTTCCCAACCGAGAACGGCAGGTTCGTTGAGCAGTAGATGAAACCGTTGTCGGTCTTTTTGATACAGTGTCGCTGTGGTCTCGACAACCGACCACACAGGTAAATCGGTCGAAATCAGCGACAGACACGCAGGCTTGCGGTGGGTCAGCATACGGGGTAGGAGTGTAGGGGCGAAGGCAAAGGGTCGATCGAAGATCGGATGACGAAAGCAGTTTCAACAGAGCGATTCAGAGGGTGTAAGATCGGTTCCACTTGAATGCTCTGTAGTGGAATCTATGTCTTCCCCCATCGTAACAGTCGAAATCGATCGCGATCGTCAAGATTTAGTTATCGAACCACCACCGTCCGGTGTCGGACTCCACGGAAAACTGCGCGTTCCTGGGGATAAGTCGATTTCTCATCGCGCTTTGATGCTCGGGGCGATCGCCGAGGGAGAAACGCAAATTCGCGGCTTGCTCCTCGGGGACGATCCTCGCAGTACCGCTGACTGTTTTCGCGCGATGGGGGCGCAGATTTCAGATCTCAACGAAGACATCGTTTTAGTACGCGGGTTGGGAATCGGAAACTTGCAGGAACCGATCGATATTTTAAATGCAGGAAACTCGGGGACGACGCTGCGATTGATGTTGGGATTGTTGGCGTCTCAACCGGGGCGTTTTTTTGCAGTGACGGGAGATAAATCTTTGCGATCGCGTCCTATGTCTCGCGTCGTCACGCCTTTGGAAAAGATGGGGGCGACGATTTGGGGACGGGATGCTGGGAAACTGGCACCTCTGGCGGTTAACGGACGCCAACTCAACCCCTGTCACTATCATTCCCCCGTCGCGTCCGCTCAGGTCAAATCCTGTGTGTTACTGGCGGGGTTGAGCGTCGAGGGACGAACCACTGTGACCGAACCCGCCTTATCCCGCGACCACAGCGAACGGATGTTACGAGCGTTCGGGGCAGATATTGCGGTAGATGCGGAGACCCACAGCGTTACGGTGACGGGACCGGCGAAGCTGACCGGTCGAACGGTCGTGGTTCCGGGGGATATCAGTTCGGCGGCGTTTTGGATCGTGGCGGCGGCGATCGTTCCGGGGTCGGAGTTGGTCGTGGAAAACGTCGGCGTCAACCCCACGAGAACGGGAGTTTTGGAAATTCTCGATCGCATGGACGCCGATATAACCTTAGAAAACCAACGGGAAGTCGCCGGGGAACCGGTGGCGGACGTGCGGGTGAAGTCCAGTCGTTTGAAAGGATGCGAGATTTCCGGCGATGTGATTCCCCGACTCATCGACGAAATCCCCATCTTAGCAGTGGCGGCGACGGTGGCGCAGGGAACGACGACGATTCGCGATGCGGCGGAACTGCGCGTTAAAGAGAGCGATCGCCTCGCGGCCATGGCAATGGAACTCACGAAGATGGGGGCGAACGTTACCGAACGCCCGGACGGCCTGGAAATCGTCGGCGGATCGGGGTTGACCGGGGCGGAGGTAGACAGCTATGACGACCACCGCGTCGCGATGAGTTTGGCGATCGCCGCCCTGCTTGCAAAAAACTCGACGACGATTTATCGGGCAGAGTCGGCCTCGATTTCCTATCCTAACTTTATCGAGACGCTCAGACAGGCGATCGGGGACGTTTAGCAGAACTCAAGCGCGATCGCTGTTTCGGGGAACCCAGTGTGCGGTTCCCCGTTTTGCTATGGCAGTTTTTTACTATCTGTTGAATTCAATTCTCAAAAAATTATAAGGCGCGATCGCGCGACTGGTTTTCAGACGAGATGGCAATTGTGTGTCGAATCGGCGATCGTCCCGCGAAAACGCTCGCCAGAACTCGATCTCGACCTATCCGAACCGCTCGAACTTGACAAAACTTTTCAGTTTGAGGGCGGTCATTTTGAAAATCCTCTTCTATAATTGCATATAATTGTCAGTAAAGCGTGTAAGAGAAAGTAGCATGGGTCGTTCCAAAACCAAAACCGGCTTCCGTCTCGAAGGACAGTTTCTCAGCGTCAAACGCAGCGATAACGGGAAACCCAAGGGAATTCAACTGACGACTTCCGACGGAACGGAAAGTGTCAAACTCAGTAAATCTCTCCGTCGCGAGTTCCCCGTTCTCAACGTCGGCGATCGCATCGCGATCGTGGGTCGCGAAAAACGCAACGCCAAAACGGGCAAAATCGAACGGAAAGCCAAGCAAATTCTGGCGGTGACGGTTACTCCCTCAGTTTCGCCCGCCGTGACCTCGCCTTCCTCAACCGAACGACCCACAGGCAAAATTCTCGTCTGTCAAAAATCCAAATGTCGCAAACGGGGCGGACAAGATATTTATCACAAGTTAGAACGCACCCTAGAAGAACACGGCTTAGCCGATTCCGTAAAAGTTTGCGCCACGGGATGCTTGAAACGCTGTAAAGCCGCGCCTAACGCTGTCGTTCTCCCCGATAAAGCCCGTTACGGGAAATTAAGCCCCGAAGACGTTCCCACTTGCGTGCGAAAACACTTCGCGATCGCCTCGTGAGGGGAGACAAACGAAGACGCGATCGCGATAACTCCCCTAACACGAGAAGTTCAGCCATCATACTCGCGGCGTTCCGACCGAGATGGGTTCGAGATGGGTTCGTTCTCCGATTTCCCTTTTACTTTGCCTTTGCAGGGCGTCTCTACGTCCGAACTCGCTCCGTCGCAGCGGCAAGACATGGGAATTTCGATCCGAAACACCGTTCCCCGACCGGGGTGCGAAATGCACTGCAACTGTCCTCGATGGCGATCGACCACGATTTGATAGGCGTTCGCCAGTCCCATTCCCGTGCCTCTCCCAATGGGTTTCGTCGTGAAAAAGGGATCGAAAATCTTATCTCGAATCGACTCGTCGATGCCGAAGCCGTTATCGCCGATGACGATGGCGATCGCTTTACCAAACGCTTCGTTCGATATTACTTCTGTCGTGACTTCTAGACGAGGCGCGAAATCTGGCTCGCGTTTTAACCGTTCCTCCAAGACTTCGATGGCGTTATTGAGCAAGCTCAACACAGCTTGATTGAGCGAACCGGGATAGCATTCAATCTCAGGGAGGTCACCGAGCGCTTTGACGAGGGCGATCGCTCGTCGTTGTGGAGTTGCGCTCAACCGTCCCGACACGATCTCTAAAGTACTCTCGATACCCGCGTTGATGTTGGCTCGTTTGCACTCAGCCTCGTCGAGTCGAGAAAAGCTCCGAAGAGACTCCACGATCTTTTGAATGCGTTTGGCACCCGTTTTCATCGAATCCAGCAAACGGGGAAAATCTCGTCGGATATAGTCTAAATCGACGGTTTCGATCGTCTCTGCCACCGCCTGCGTGGGGTTGGGATAGTGTTGTCGATAGATCTCCAAGACCTCGAACAGATCGCGGCTATAATCTTGGGCGTAAGTAATGTTGCCGTAAACGAAGCTCACCGGATTGTTGAGCTCGTGTGCCACCCCCGCCACCAGTTGGCCGAGCGACGCCATTTTCTCCGATTGAATCAGTTGGCTTTGAGTGCGTTGCAGGCGATCGAGGGCCTGTTGCAATTCTTGCGCCTTCCCTGCCAACATCTCGTTACTGCGCTTGACCTCGGCGGTGCGTTCCTCAACCCGTCGTTCGAGATCTCGATTCATCGCTTGCAAGGCTTCCGTCACGTGCTGGCGTTCGAGTTCCGCCGACGCCCGAGCTGCAAACACTTCGAGAATGCTGCGGGTGCGATCGATATCTTGGGGAGGGTGGGTGTCGATCGCGCAGAGATGTCCCACCACTTCACCCGAGATGTTGAAGAGGGGAAATCCCCAATAGCTCGTCGCTTTCATGCGATCGAGGACAACATCGCGAGGAAATCGATCCGCGACGCTGTCGGGATAATAGCAAGCTCGACCGCTGCGAACCACCTGTTCGCAAGGCGTTCCTGCCAAATCGTACTCCGTTTCCTGGCAAAGCTGCCCTTCTTGCCAACTGGCCAGAACCCGTAACTTGTGAGGCGGATCGCCGACAGTTTCCGACACCAATGCATAGGGAACGTCGATCGCTTGGGAAAGATGGCGGACTAATGCGGGAAAAAATTCCTCTCCCGTCACCGATGCCGTTCCCTTGACGATGTTTCGTAAGGCTTCTTCCGTTTGACGGCGGCGATCGACTTCCCGCTCGAGTTTTCGGTTAATCGCTTCGAGTTCTTCGGGAGTTCTTAGGGAGAGAAACCGAGGCAGCAGCGTCACCATCGATCCGGCAGTGTAACAGGAAATGAGAGCCGTAGCAGCCCGTTCGACCCCCGACAGCCAATAGGCAGGATGCCACAACGTCCAAACATCGAATAAATGGCCGACGCCGCACAACACGATGAACGCACCGAACATGACGAAAACATTCAAAAACGGTACGTCCTGCCGCCGAAACACGAAGTACAGCAGCATCGCCGGAATGGAAAAGTAGGCCACGGCGATGAGCGAGTCGCTAACGACGTGCAACCAAACCAGCGGAGTTTGCCACAGGTAACAATGACCGTGCGGCATATACTGCGTCGGTGAAAATAAAGTTTTGACAGTTTCCCACATTACGTTGTTTCAGCCTGGGTTTTTGAGATAAAGCGATCGCGAGCCGATCTCACTCTATCTTCGCAATTTTCCCAAGACTTCTGTAGGAAACTGTCCCGTACGATCGCTCTCTTTACAGAAATTTTTTCGTTCCGAGACCAACTCTCAAAACGAGAAACGCGATCGCGACAACCGCGCCACTATTGCATCGAAAACCGTCGTCCCAACCCTTCAGTGAGGGAGTAACTCATCGCCTGCAACCACAGCCACAACGACGGAAACCGTTTTTCAGCCCAAGGTTGCGCCCAACGACTGAAACGAGGAATCCAACCAAGAATCCAACCGACAAACGCTTCCCAGGTAAAGTTGAGATAACTTCCCGTCCAGCGCAACATATCCCAAGGACCGGCAAGTTCCCAAATCCATGCCAGCAACTCGGGATTGCGCCACGCTGCTTTCAACGCCAGACGGTTGAACAACAGCCAACTGGTACGGTCTTTAATAAACGTATCGGCCACCTGGGGCGGTTCGTCAGCTAACAAGCCGAAAAAGACGTTCAACATCGAGTTGATGCGTTCCGGGGCGACGGGTTTTCCAGTCGGAACCATCATCCCTTTCGAGAACAGCCACGTCACCGCTACGTTACTTTGATAGGCGCGGATGCGATCGAGGTTGTCCCCGTCTAGCAAATCGTGTTTCAACGCCGTATCCAACAGGCGAGTTAACCGTTCCATGTTCCGAACCAGAGAGCCGAACCCGGTAAAAATTAACGGCGACTGTAACGAGGCTGCATCGCCGATGGCTACCAGTCGATCCCAGGCGACTTGGCGATCGCGACTTCCCTGGCTGAAATGACCGGGAATATAGCCGAAGGTAGCCTTGCGCCATTGCAACTGTTCCATGTCGCAGCGGCGGTACTCCGGCAAAATCTGGAAAAAGTCCTCGTACATTTGCAACAGCGAACCGGGATTTTCCGGGTGAATTTGATGGTAGTGGAACAGATAAATCGTCACCTCACCGTTTTGCCCTGGGAACAACTCCCAAATTAACTGTCGTCCTCGAGAGATATCGCCGTGGGAGTGGAGAACGTCACCGTATCTCGAATCCCACACGTGCGAGGGAAAACCACTCGAAATCACAGCCCCCACCGTCGGACAGACGCTGTTGTACGTGCGGCCGCCGTTGAGTTGCCAGGCGATCGGGGAGGCGCTCCCCATCGCGTCTACGAGGAGGCGCGCTGTCGCCTGTTTGGTGTCTCCCGTGGGGAGGTGGGTGAGGTTAACCGTGGCGCGATCGCTCGTAATCTCAGCGGTAACGAATTCCGTTTCGTCCCAAATTTCGCCCCCAGCCGCTTTGAGTTTGTCGCCACAGAGTTTCAAGAGTTTTTCCGCATCGACGGCAATATTGAGGACGGTGGGAGTGTGAAGAACCTTTCCTCGGCTTTTCGGCGGGTTGTTGGCGTCGAAAAACTTGTTGAATCCATCTTCGTACTCGCAGGCGATGATGCTGTTGAACTCTTCGGGGGTAAACAGCTTCAGGTCGATGAGACTTTGAAACTCGCCCCGAGAGATGTTCCACTCGCGGTTCATGCGTCCGAAGGGCAACCGTTCGACGAGTAACACGCGATAGCCCAAACGAGCCATGACCGCCGCGTGAATCACGCCTAACGCCCCCCCGAGGTAAATCAGATCGTACTCGGGGGATGTAGTTGAGGAAGATGCGTCTGAAGTCTCCTGGGAAAACTCAACGACTGTTTTCGGTTGCTTGGGATGGAGGACTCCCTCCCGCCAGCGTTTTTCCCACCAGTAAACGCGGGTTAAATCGTACTCTCCATCGGGGAACTTTTGGAAATACTTGACTGTTTCTGGATAGTGTGGTAAAAGTGCGTCAAATATCGACTGTTTCGACAAATCGATTTCCGGTAGTTCGGGATACTGTGGCGGAAATGCAGCCATCGCGTCCTGCTTCAGTTGCGCGGCAATCCTCGCTTCACCTGAAATCGAGCGTTCTGCCCAACGGAAGACCTTCAAATACGTGGTTTGTTGTACCGACCACACGAAGACAGACAGTTCCTCGTTGGGAGCCAAGCGCAAACGAAACCCGTCCGGCGTCGCGAATTTTTCACCCTTGGGCGGCTGCCAGGTTTCTTGTAACCAACGGCGTACACCGACAGTGTCGGGGGTCGGAATTTCCCAGTACAGGAGCTGTTTCATCGATCGGTTCTTCCTCAAAACGATTTAAAACAAACGTGTAAATTCAGATGTCAGTCGTGCCAGGATTCCCTCAACTGCGCGGGAACCCTCCTTTAAGAACTGTAATAGATCGTCCGCTTCGTTTACCGAAGCCGCACCTCGCCGTTTCGCGCGAACGTAACTCGATATGAATTATCCTATCCCAGAGACCCTACAAGAAATGCTCGATCTAGAGCGACACCCGGTCAGTCCCGAAATCGTCGCGTCTGCGATCGCCGGTACGATTAAAATTGCCCGCGACGGTGGAAAAACCCTCGACGACCTCACCACAGAAGTCCTAGCCGACGATCGCCTCCTCGACGCCAACCAGCGAGACTGGCTGCGAAACATTCTCGCCCAAGCCTGGGACGCTTTTACAGTCACCAGTCACCAGTCACCAGTCACCAGTGAAGATGGTTGACAAGGGTGGTGAAGGGTGGTAGAGCATGACTTGAAAAATAGGGTGTCGAAAGTGCTACGCACCGCTTCCGCAAACGTGAGACCGATCGATCTCTCACGCACCGCTCCCTTGTCTCCCCTTCTCAAGACCGGCGACTGACGACGATAAGGACACCGCAGACGATGAGGGCGATTCCGAAGAGGCGATCGAGGGGAAGGCTTTCTTTAAAGACGAAGTGACCGATGAGAACGGCGGTGACGTACGCTAAGGCCGTGGCCGGTCCGGCGACACTGAGATGGATGCGAGTTAAAAGTAGACTCAATGTTTAAGCTATCATCAAATCATGAGTAAGTTTAGCATTTCCGAAGCCGCAAAAATCAAAGGAGTATCACCATCGACGTTAAGACGTTGGGAATCAGAAGGGAAATTAATCCCTGAGCGCACAGCCTCGGGACAC
>NZ_JAQNCQ010000206.1:0-23547 GCF_028368005.1 Geitlerinema sp. CS-897
AAGTGGACGTAAAACAAAAAGCCTGTGGAATCGTTCTGGCGGGGACTTGAAGTTATCTGAGTTCAAGTCTAGTCAAGAGGTTGAGAAGCAGGAAATCCTTGGTGTGAACCAGGGAATCTCCCTGCATACCCGATAGGGTTACTGGGAGAGGATGTCAAACTCCTTAACGGCGATCGCCTAACAGTCGATAGCTCTCGAGCAGACGTAAAAACTCCGCGCGATAACCGTTGCGATCGCCACCTCGGGCGCTGTCGGCTAAGTCCCGCACCAACTCGACAGTGGTATTCCCTTTATACTCGGAATCGCGTAGCAACATCCCGAAGCCGGCTACGGCCGCCGCAAAGCGAAAATCCTCCGACGCGCGTTCTAACGATACGCCGCGATCGACCACCGGACGTTCGATTAGCTGCGATTCATCTTCGGTGGGATTTTTATAGCGTAACTTCACGAGCATTAACTCGTCGCTATCGGCGAAATCGCTGGTTTCGCTGGGTTGCTGGTAGCGCAACTCGTCAATTTCGGGCAGTTCTACGTCTAACTCGACACCGACGGGAACGATTTCGTACAACGCGGTGACGGAATGTCCTGCGCCCAACTCTCCCGCGTCGCGGGTGTCGTCGTTGAAGTCTTCATCTTGCAACAGTCGGTTTTCGTACCCGATGAGTCGATACGCTCGCACTCGAGCCGGGTTGAATTCCACTTGAATTTTGACGTCTTTGGCGATCGTGAGCAGCGTACCGCCCAACTCGTTGACGAGGACTTTTTTGGCTTCGAGAATGTTGTCGATGTAAGCGTAGTTGCCATTGCCGTGGTTGGCCAACTGTTCCATTTTGGCGTCTTGCAAGTTCCCGGTGCCGAAGCCCAAGACCGTTAGGAAAATATCGTCGTCTCGTCGGTCTTCGATGAGTCGAATTAATTCGGCTTCGCTAGACACGCCTACGTTAAAATCGCCGTCGGTGGCTAACACGACGCGGTTGTTGCCCTCTTCGACGAACTGCTCTCGTGCCAGTTCGTACGCCAGTTGAATGCCTTCGCTTCCGGCGGTAGACCCTCCGGCTTGCAGTTGGGCGATCGCGTCGAGTATGACATCTTTCTCGTCTCCCGAGGTCGGTTCTAACACGACTCCGGCTGCCCCTGCGTACACGACGATACTCACGGTGTCGTCGGCGTCGAGTTCGTTGACGAGCAACCGAAACGCTGATTTAAGTAAAGGGAGTTTGTTCGGAGCGTTCATCGACCCCGATACGTCGAGGAGAAACACCAGGTTACTCGGGGGTAAGTCTTCGGTGGGGATGGATTTGCCCCGCAAACCGATGCGGACGAGTTGGTGGTTGCGGTTCCAGGGCGCTTCGGAGAGTTCGGTGGTGAGAGAAAACGGCGTGTCTCCTTCCGGTTCGGGGTCGTTGTAGGTAAAGTAATTGATAAGTTCTTCGACGCGCACCGCATCGATGGGCGGCCGCTGTCCGTTGTTGATGAAGCGGCGCACGTTGCTGTAAGACGCCCCGTCTACATCGATGGAAAAGGTGGAAAGCGGGTGGTTGCTGGCACGGCGAAAGCGGTTTTCGTCGATGGGGTTGTAGTCTTCGCGATCGTACGCGCCCATGTCGCCAGATGCCGGACCTCGTGTAGCTCCAGCGGCCATGGGTGGGGCTTGTAGACGTCGAATTTCAGTATCGGATGAATCGCTCTGGGCTTCGCTCGGCGGTGCGTTGGCCGATATACCACCGATCTGTGAAACGAGAGTTTGGAGGGCTTGGTTTTCTTCTGGGGTGAAGAGAGTCCAGAGGTTCGAGCGATTGAATCGCTCCCAACAAACGAGGAGGGCGTTTGCGAGTTCCTGTTCTTGGAGGGGGCGTCCGCTGCGCGTCACGAGGGAACCGTCGCTGTAGCGTACCGCGCAACCATAGCGGTTCGCCATTTCGACAAACGCCCAAATATCGGGGTGTGTCGGTTCTAGGACGGCGGGAAGGGAAGGCGACGTTTGGGCGAGGGTGTCTGGCGATCGCGTCAAGCCGACACCGCCAACGGCGATCGCACCGCTGACAGAGACTGCACACAAGAGTTTGAATAGAGTCGAGCGCATGGTATTTCCTCCTCGAGATCGCGAGATCCTTTTTATATTTTTTGAGTTTCTAATGGGACTGTTTGAAATAGAATTTCCCAGTTTGGAGAGAGTTCCCCTCTCTTCGTACACTTGAAGTACGCTGAATTTCGAGAGATTTCAAAAAAACGTAACGGTTGAGGTTTATGTCTGAGTCGTCTAGTTCTCGCCCCCATGCCACTGTTGTCCTCGCAATGAGTGCTGACGGTAAAATTTCTGACGTGACGCGATCGAACGAAAAGTTTGGTTCTGCGGCAGATTTCGCTCGTTTAGAACAGCAAGTGGCGATCGCTGACGGCGTTATCGTCGGAGCGGGAACGCTGCGAATGGGAGATACGGCTATGCGGGTGATATCGGAGGAATGGTTGGAGTATCGCAAAAAGGAAGGCAAGCCGCCGCAACCGGTGCAAATTGTCTGTACGCGATCGGGCGATCTCGATGCAGGTGCGAAGTTCTTCAGTCAGCCGATTCCTCGCTGGTTGCTGACGACGACGGAAGGGGGCAAACGTTGGCAAAATAATTTAGGATTCGATCGCGTGTTAACGGTCGATGGAACGGATGGTAACGTCGATTTAACGGAGGCGTTTCGACAGTTATACGATCTCGGACTTCGCCGCCTCGCCGTGCTTGGGGGAGGAACGTTTATCGCTGAGTTATTTCGACGACAGCTCGTCGACGAACTATGGTTGACGGTTTGTCCCTATATTTTTGGCGGGAAGGAGGCTCCTACTCCCGTTGACGGAAAAGGCTTTAGTTCGGGGTCGTTTCCCGAGTTGAAGTTACTCGATGTCAATCCGGCAGGAGAGGAAGTCTTTTTACATTACCGCGTCGAGCGATCGATCTAGGCTTTTTCCAGAATTGAAATTATCTAAAACCCCGATATTTGCAAGATACCGGGGTTTTAACCCGTCGAATTTTTTGAGGGTTTGGGATCGAAGCACCTCACGTCAATTTCCAGACTCAATTTTTAAAATTGCATAAAATGAAAGGAGAAGAAAACGTTTAAAACATACTGCGATCGCGTTTTCTTCGCTGTCCGTGCCGTCAACGCCACATCTCGATCGCGGCGATCGCTCCGAGAGCAGACCCCATAAAGCCCCACCCTCGGATGTGACGGATATCACAAGAAGTGTGAGATTTCACACACGAGTTTTCCCGGCCACCTGTCACCCCAGTCCATCGAACGCATCACCGCACTTCACCCGATACCGTCACTGAAGCGATAGTGATTTCAGGAGATAGTAAGACCAACAGACGCGCAGCCCTATTTTTAAAACAAGATGTCAACTCAATTAAAAATGCGTTACGGTTCGATTGACGAGCTTTTTGCCCAAATTTGGCAGTCTGGCTACGTCAACAGCCACGCAAAACGAGTTTTAAAAACTCTGCTCCTCGAACAGTCCTACACCCAAGACGAACAAGCGACGATCGATCGTCTGTTGTACGCAGTACGTCGTGGATGGCTGAAAGTCGGACGCGACACCACCGAACTCAACAACGTACCTTCACTAGAAGAGCTTTTTCGCTTGAGAGCGCCTCGTTCTCGCGTGTACGACAATTAAATAGCGACTCGACGACAACAACCGAATCGTTTCAGCACTAGATCGCATGGAGACCCTCCCCCATGTCAACCGTATATTCCATCCATCTATTTGAAACGGACAGCCCACCAGCGAGCTGTCCGTTTTTTTCAGAGAGCGTACTGATGAAGTAACTCGATTCAGACGACTCTGTTCGATTGAATGCGGAACCCGGGACTTGAACCCGGAAGTCCTTGCGAACACTAGAACCTGAATCTAGCGCGTCTACCAATTCCGCCAGTTCCGCTTATTTTATTTTTTGTGCCGCGGCTTACTATTATGCAGTCAAAGCTCAGTTTTGTCAAGCCTATTTGGGAAGATTATCACCCTCTTATACGGAATCCGCACACCATAGCCCCTTTTAATGCGATCGCCCAAAATTGATTCAAGTTCTTGCGTACAGGGACTTTACGATGAGGGCTGCAAAACAGGGTTTTCCAAACTGGATTCCGTATCACCACCTCACTGGTGACTGGCGACTGGCGACTGGTGACTGAAACACTGCCTCGCGGCTCACTGTTCACTGTTCACTGTAAAAGACTGGCGACTGGTAACTGGCGACTAAAAAAAAGCCACCTCATCTTCTCACCTCAGTTGCGCTGTCTAGGGCGGCTCTCAACTGTCCTCGATGCCGGTCTAGGAGCGATCGCGCGTCGTCGATCGCCAAACCCGACCAATGGACTAATAACGCGAGTTTGACGTGGTTTTGGCAGCGATCGAGCAGGTGCGCCGCCGCTTCCCGCGAGAGTTCCGTTAAATCGACGATGGTGCGAATCGCGCGATCTCGTAGTTTACTGTTCGTGACCGATACGTCAACCATACGGTTTCTGAAGACTTTCCCCAAGCGCACCATCACGCTGGTCGATAAAATATTCAAAACCAGTTTCGTCGCCGTTCCCGCCTTTAACCGCGTCGAACCCGCGAGGACTTCCGGCCCCACCAACAGGCGAATGTCGGCGTCGGCGTCGATCGCCACCTGTTCGACGGGAACGCAGGCGATAAAAACCGTGGTGGCGTGGCGTCGTCTGGCTTCGGCGATCGCTCCGCACACGTAAGGCGTGGTTCCTCCGGCGGTAATTCCTACAACCACGTCCGTCTCGCCAATATTTCGCTGGGCGATCGCAGCTTCCCCATCTTCAGAGCGATCTTCTAACGCTTCCGAACTGCGAACCAACGCGTCTCGCCCTCCAGCGATAATTCCCTGCACCAACTCCGGCGGCGTACAGAAGGTAGGGGGACATTCAGCGGCGTCTAACACCCCCAAGCGTCCGCTGGTTCCCGCCCCGACGTAAAACAATCGTCCGCCCCGTCGTAGGGCGTCTGTCGTCAAATCGATCGCCCGAGCGATCGCCTCCCGAGAAGCCGCCACCGCCTCCACGGTTCGGGCGTCTTCGCGACAGAACAAGTCCACCAACCCCAACGCATCGAGGCGATCGAGATCCTCCGAATTGGGATTGCTCTGTTCCGTCAGTAAATGTCCGCGACTTTCAAACTGATTCATCGAATTCTCGAAAATTTTGTCTTAACCCGTCGCCGTTAAAGCAACCCTTCCAGACGACGGCGAATATCGTCTAACTGGGCGCTCGACATCTCCGAAGCCTCTTCTGGCGACGGTTGCGACGGTGCTTCGGCGCCCTCTTCGTGTTGGCGTTCCCAATCCGTATCGTCCAAGTTCGTCTCCGGCGGCGACAAAAAAATGCGCTCTTCCGCCGACTGCGGAACGAAGCCTTCGGGGATTAACTTCGCCTCGTAATTACAGGTGCCACAGAACTCCTCGATTTCCTCAGAATCGAATTCTTCGACCGTAGGAACGTGGAAATCCTGCGCTTCCAGTAACAGAGCATACCGTTCGGCGTCGTCGCGAGACTCGAACATCATTACGATATTTCGTTCTCTCCCGTCTGGCGTTGCCAAACGAATCGTATGAATACCTTCGTTTTCCGTGCGAGCATTAAACAACAAGACATGGATTCTCATCGTCTCTTCTCCGGATTCTTTCGTTTCTCACTTTATCTGAAATCGATCCCCTAAACCCTCCACTGTCACAGAAGCAGGTTTCTCGCTACGATGTGCGAGGTACAGTATCAAAGCAGAGGAAAGCGTGTTTCAGTCACCAGTGAAGACAGGGAACGGGGAACGGGGAACAGGGAACAGTGTTTCAGTCACCAGTTACCAGTCACCAGTGAAAACAGGGAACGGGGAACAGGGAACAGGGAACAGTTAATAGTTTCTCCCTCTCTCCCTCTCTCCCCCTCTCCCTCTCTCCCCCTCTCCCCCTCGACGCACCGTAAACGCGATCGCCGATGATAGAATCTCCCGAACCGACCCCTCAAAACGAGCCACAACCGCCTCGCAAGCGGTTCCCAAAACTGCGCCTGACCCTCGCGGTACTCTGTTTGACGGGCGTAGCCGGTGGCCTATGGTGGGGATGGCGGTTCGTTCACTTACAACTAGCGCCACTGCTGTCGCGGGAACTGGAAAAACTGTTCGATCGCCCGGTGGTGGTGGGGGAACTCGACAGCTTTTCCCTGACACGGGTGCGCTTTGGTGAGTCTGAAATTCCCGAAACCCCCGAACACCCGAGTCGCGCGGAAATCGACGCCGTCAGCGTGCGCTTCAATCCCCTACAAATTCTCTGGAATCGCACCCTCAGCCTCGACATCGTTATAGAAGATCCCGAAATCACCCTCAATCAAACAGAAGCAGGAGAGTGGGTGACGACACAAATCCGCACGGGGGGCGAACCGGGATTCGTCAAAATCGACTTAGAGACGATCGCCATCGAAGACGGAACGCTGACGCTGCAACCGCAACCCAAAGCGGAGATTTCCCAGGGGAAAACCATCGGAAAAGAGACGAAACGCTTCGTCGAAACGCCCGCACTCCCTCCAGCGGCGATCGTGTTGCGACGCCTCGAGGCGGAAGTAGAATTTGAGGACGAGGGAACGATCGTCTTCGACGCCACGGGCTATCACAACGTCAAAGAACGTCTCAGCGTTCAGGGAGAATACAACCCGGAACTCGAACTCGTTCGCTTGAACCTGTCGGCGCAATATTTAGCGGGAAACGTCGTCGCACCCTGGATTCCCGACGCGATCGATCTCGACGGCGGCGAAATCTTCGGAAATTTGACGGTCGAAATCGCCACGAACGCCCCCGGCGAACTGCCCAATTTACAGGGAAACGTGCGATTTAGCGATCTCGATTTGCAAATTGGCGGCGTTCCCCAAACGATTCGCGATAGTTCCGGACGATTGCGCTTTCGCGACACTCTCATCGCTATTGAGGAAGCCGAGGCGAATTACGGAAACGTCCCGATGCAGGTTCCCCAAGGGGCGTTGAGTTTGGAGGAAGGCTACGAAATCCCGATCGCCGTTCCGCCAATCGAGTGGCAAGTGGTGCAAAATACCCTCGGGGTCGATTTTCCCGTGGAGGTGACGGGGGAACTCGAGGCGGCGTTGAAATTGGTAGGCCCCCTCGAAACCCCGGTGTTAATTGGGGAAGCTCAAACGACGGACGTGGCGATCGTCGATCGCATCCCGTTTTCAGATTTGACCGCTCGGTTTGCGCTATCCACCGCCACTTCGGAATTCGTCATCGAACAACTCAACGCCGTTCCTGAAGGGGGCGGACAGGTACAAGCGGCGGTCAAAGTGCAACTTCCACAAACGTCGGAAGACGCCCCGCAGGTCCTGTCGGAATTTCTGATCCGAGATGCTTCTGCGGACGCGATCGCCCGTCGCTACGAACTCCCCACCACCTCCGACATTGGACGGTTTAACGCTCGCGGTCAGTTCGAGAGTAACGAGGACGGGGCGATCGTACGGCTTCCGATCGTTGAAATCGCTGGAGGTCAAGCCCAGGGAGGAATTCTCCTGGCTGACGATCGCTGGCAAGTGGAACTGGCAACCGAGGGCGTATCCCTCGATAGCGCGTTTCCGACGGAGTTCGTCAATACCTTTGAAGTGGGAAACTACAGCGGAGAGGTGGTTCTCGGCGGCGACTACGAGGCCACAACCCTCGAAGATATCGAAGTGTTGGCGCAGGGGAATTTGGGATTTTTCGGGCAACCGACGCAAGTACAGGCGGTGTTGGCGCGAGGGGGTCAGTGGGAAACGATCCTCGCGGCAGAAAACTTCACCGTTCCTCCCTCGAGGTTAGCCCCGACGCTACAAAACCTCGGGATCGCCCCGCTGTCGGGGAATTTGCGCCTGACGGGGGATCTGTCCTATTTCGAGACGGGAGATTTGGCACAGATTACGGCGGAAACCTCGCTGACGACGGCGATCGCCGGGAGTCAGACGCGCCTCGACGGGCAACTGGCAGGGGGACGGTGGCAAGCAGCGATCGCCAGTGAAGGACTTCCTGTTACGCCCTTCGTCACCCTCCCGCCGGAGTTAGCCCAGTTAGAAATCGGCCGCTTTGCCGGACAAGCGCAAGTGGCGGGAACCCTCGACGCGCTAGAAAACCCCAGTCTCGACAATATCGAAGTGGCGGGAAACGGCCGTCTCGGCGTCGAGGACGGGGCGATCGAGTTGGGTTTCCAGGTGGCGCGGGGACGACTCGAAGGTTCGGCCGTCGGACAGGAAATCGAGATTACGCCGTTGCTTCCCGTCGCGGAATTGGGACGCGTGGCGTTGGCGGGACAGGTGAATTTTACCGCTCCGGTGGCCGACCTGTCCCCCCAAACCGTCACCGCCGAGGGTCAGGTGGCGTTGCTGGCGGAAAACGGCGTGTTAGAGGCAGGGTTCCAAGTGGCGAACGGACGATGGGCGATCGAATCCGAGCAGTTCGCCATTCCCCTCGACCCCTTTATCGATGCCCCCGTGACGCTGACGCCGCTGCAAAATATCGGCAAAGTCGCCCGTCTGTCGGGATCGGTTTCGGACTTGCGCCCGGAAGCGGTGTCGGGTCAGTTTCAGGTGGGGTTTGGGTTCGGCGATTTGAGTCGAGGGAAAGTCGATCCCTCAGAGGTGGGGAACGTGGCGATCGACGCGACGCTGGATAAGGGACAGTGGCGAGCGCAGGTGGTGGCGCGAAATGCCGACCTCGGGGTGTTGTTACCGGCCTACAACACGGACATCGCCACGGCGAACGTACAAGGACAGTTAGGCGCGGCGGTGTTGCTGTCGGGGGGATGGAACGGATTCGTCCCGGCTAACGTGGCCATCGGCGGCGGCGAGGTTCAACTGGCGAATTTACGCCTCAACGATACGGCCTTCGATCCCCTGTTCGTGGGGGCGATCGAATCGGACGAAACGGGCGTAAAAGTAGATTTGCAAGGGGTTCCCGTCATTGTGGACGACGAGCCGGACGAAATTTCAGTATGGCTCGATCGCGACCTGACACTGCGGGAGTTTTCCTTCGACCTCGACGACGCGGAAGCCTCGGGAACCTTAGAAAACGAGGTGTTGCGCTTCGACCTCGACGGGTTGCCCCTGTCTTGGTTTGACGTTCGACCGCCCCTCGATCGCGGGCCGCTTTCGGGTACGCTGTCGCTGAACTTGACCGCCGACTTACCCCGACAGCGCGTGGCGGGATCGGCACGCCTGCTCGATCCGACTTTAGGTTTGACGCAAGCTGACGTTCTTCAGGGACAGTTTTTCTTCGACGACGGCGTTTTAGCATTAACGGACGTGGCGCTGCGGAAAGGAGAGAGTTTCTACCGCTTTAGCGGACGAGTCGGAACCGATGCCAACGCAGAGGTACGCGGCGTTCTCGATATCCAACAGGGACAAATTCAAGACATCTTAACGGCGTTGCGCTGGTTCGACCTCAACGATATCGCCCGAGGACTCGACCCGGCCACCTATGCGGGAACCGACGCGATCGACGTGGCTGCGGTCGGCTTACCGCAAGCACCGATCGTCTGGCAACTGCGCCGTTTGGCGGAAATCGACGCGTTACTGGCACAACAGCGACAGGCGCGGGAAGATGCCTCTCCGCTGCCGGAACTGGAAGCGTTAGCGGGAACCTTTTCGGGTGAGGTGCAGTTGGCCGGATCGGTGAAGTCGGGCATCGATTTCGGCTTTGCACTCGGCGGTGAAGATTGGCAGTGGGAAGATTACGCGATTCACGAAATCGCCATTTCGGGCGAGTTTGCAGACGGTCTGTGGCAGTTGGAACCGTCGGTCGTTCGGGCGAATTTGTCGCCGGATATCGAAACGCGGTTGCAATTTTCGGGGTTAATTGGCGGGCGGGAGCAGTCGGCACAGTTTCAACTGACCGGGTTGCCCGTGTCGGTGGTGTCGGAGTTCGTGACGTTTCCGCCTGCGGTTCAGTTAGACGGCAGTTTCGACGCCAGTGCTACCCTCGCTGGAAGTTTCGAGAATCCCCGCGCTCGAGGCGAGTTACGCTGGACGAACGGACGCATCAACCAACAACCGGTCGTATCGGCACAGGGAGGGTTCGGTTACGACGATGCTCGCTTGAACTTAGGGGGCGCGATCGTTCTGGTCGAACCCGAACCGATCTCGATTCAGGCCAATATCCCGGTGGAATTTCCGGGGGCAACGGTACGACCGGACGATGAGTCGTTTCGGGTGAGCGTGGACGTCGAAAACGAGGGGTTGGCGATTCTCGACGCGCTGACGGGGGGAAGTTTGGCCTGGCGAGGGGGCGAAGGGTCGATGCGGTTGACGGTGGAAGGGGAACGAGTCGGCGGTGGGTTTAATTATTTACCGACGAGTACTCGGGGACTTGCGGAGTTTCGCAACGCGGCCTTCGATTCGCCTCAGCTTCCCGAACCGCTTACCCAGGTTAACGGGGCGATCGAGTTTCGCGACGATACCATCGTCGTACCGGAGTTGATGGGACAGTTCCGTCAGGGATCGGTCAGAGCGATGGGGGAACTACCGTTGTTGTCGCCGCAAGCGGTGGAGATGCCGTTACAGGTGGCGTTCGATCGCGTGGGGTTAAACCTCAAGGGTCTCTATCGCGGCACCATCGACGGTTTGGTGGGGGTGGGGGGATCGGCGTTATTTCCCGAGTTGGGGGGTCAGTTGTTGTTGACGAACGGTCAGATCCTCATTCCCGATCCTTCGACGACGGCGGTGTCGTCAGCGCCCGATCCCGATGCGGTTCCGGAAATCAGCTACGACAATTTAACGTTGGAACTCGGGCGCAACGTCCAGATTATCAGTCCGCCGGTCTTGAATTTCGTCGCGCGAGGCCAGTTGGAACTCAACGGACTCTTCGACAACCCGCAACCGCAAGGAACGATTTTCTTGCAAGACGGCCAGGTCAACGTGTTTACGACGACGTTCAATTTGGCGCGGGGACGCCATACGGCGACGTTTTCTCCGCAGTACGGGAGCGATCCGGTGCTGGACGTGCGTTTGAGGACGGCGGTTCAGGAAACGACTCGCCCCCGTATCGTGTCTCCGGTGGGCTTTAACGAACTCGGAACGACCGCCGAAATTTCCGAACCGGCGATCGAACGGGGGGCGGTGGAAACGGTTCGCATCGAGGCGCGCGTTCGCGGCCGGGCGAGTCGTTTGTTTGAGAATTTGGAGCTGACGAGTTCTCCGTCTCGCACGCAAACGGAAATTTACTCGCTGATCGGGGGCGGGGCGTTGGGAACGTTCGGCCAGCAAGATACGTCGTTGGTGGTGGCCAGTTCGGCGCTGTTGACGCAGGTACAGTCGATTATCGGTCAGGCGTTGGGATATCGCGATTTTCGCTTGTTTCCGGCGGTCGATCCCCGCACGTCGGCGCTGGGATTGGGGGCGGAAGTGGGAGTTAGCATCACGGACGATTTGGCGGTGTCGGTTTTAACGATTCTCGATCGCGACGATTCGACTCGGTTCAGTATTCGCTATCGCATCGACGATAATTGGCTGATTCGCGGTTCGACGAATTTCGAGGAGGACAATCGGGCGGTGGTGGAGTATCAGTTGCGATTTTAGCGGCTTCACGCCTGTGAAATGTTTTTTTGGCGATCGCTGTCACATGGGCGAGCGGTTCTGCACTATTGAGTGACACGGTCGAACGAACAGGCTCGAGTTTCACGATCGATCCGATCTCGAAGCGATCGTGATGATGTGTTTCGACAGTGCGAGACGGTTAAAACGATAGAGAGTTTTTAAAGTCTGTCTCAGGGGAACGCGATTTATAGGATGTAATGCTATGTCTGGAAATATGTCTGGTAAACCTTTGGAAGATACGCCACTGACGGTTACGCCCGAACGGTTACGTTTGTTTCGCGAGTACTGTTATCTTGCTTCTCGTCCTTCACTGTCCGATGACCAATGCGATCGCATGGCCGAACTTCTCGAACGGGCGGAAATGGATAGTTGGCTGAATTTTTGGATCTGCGAAGCCGATCGCTTTTTCGTGCGTTTTTTGCAGTTAGGCGATCGCTCTTCGCTCGAACTGTCTGAAGATCGGTTATCGCGCTTGCAGGAATACGTTGCGGTTCCCGATGATGCAACGGTCGGTGTGTGGTCGGGCGAACTGAAACAGCGGGTTTCGCTGTCGTTAATGGAAGTCCAAGAAACGCTGAAACAGTGTGGCTTCGATCCGGGGAAAATCGACGGTCACGGCGGGCAAAAATTGGTCGAGGCTCTCAAACATTTTCAGCGCGATCGCCATCTCGACCCCGATGGCATCCCCGGTAAACAAACTCAAGAAGCTCTAGGGTTGCTTTGAGGGGATCGAAGGACTCGTACTGACCGTCAAATGTCTCGAACGCGTTCGACAGCCTATGGTTATGGGCTGTTTTTTTATGCGACAGTCTGCGATCGCACTCGATCGAGTCACGTTTTTAAAGTTCGCTCACTATTAAATAGTACGGATTGAGAGAGATTGCGATTATGTTGCCCGATCGTTACAACCACCAGGTTCTAGAATGTCCGAAATGCGGTCGTTTGGGATTCGTTCCTTACAACAACGATTCGTATAAATGCGTATACTGCAATCACAAACATAGCTTGAACGAAAATGGAGACTGGGAAATGCCAAACATAGCCTTTTTTATTTTGTTAGTGATGGGAGCTTTAGTGATGGCACTTTCTTAAGATGATAGGGCGTCGGTGCGTTATGCGGGTATTTTATCGATTCGACTGCCACTAACTTTTACATCTTGCTAACGTACCCAGCCCGATGAGGCAACAGCATACGGAATCCGAACCTAAAACAGAGGTTTTTACGACCTATAACTTTAGTTTTTTTATCTTTTCTGTTTCTGTGTTTAACTGTTTTTAAACTGGAGTTTTTAAAATAATTCTGTATCGTTCGGCACTTATTCGTGTCTTTAATATCGAAATTTGCTAAAATTTTAAAAAAATGGCGTTCGTTATTGAAAAAAACCTGTTATTATGCGAAATTCACAAACAGAAATTCGACCGATCTCAGATTGTAGCTCGGTCTAAAACCATAATTTGAGTGTTTGTAGAATTGACAGGATCTCGAGCGTAACGCTACGCTAAATTTCGGAATTGAATTAAGTGTAAACTCGGACAACGAACGTTTAACACGACCGAAGGCGATCGTAAAGCTGACCCAAACGAAGCACTGCGCGAGATCCCCGTTTTCGTAACGCCTCCAACGTCAAGCAAGTGCCTTCGAGTTGGAACCAGCGATCGCGAACTTCTGCCCAAGACAGTTTTTGAACGATGTGCCAATCGATTAATTGTCGATCGGTTCTCGACAGTTGGCGATAGGCGGCGATGACTGCCCGAAGATCGGCTTGAATTTCTTCTTCAGCGACTAAACTGTCTAAACCGTACTGCTTCGGATCGCGCGTGAGGCTATCCTGTTCGGTGAGTTCGCTATAAGATACTCGACTTAAACGCTGTAGGTCTCGGCTTTTTTCACGAACGATATTGAAGGCGGTCGTACGAATCCAGGCTTTGGGGTTGAAAATTTCTTCACCTCTGTGAATTTTCTTCACCCCTCGAGAATAGGCTTCGATGAGAATATCGATTTCGTCGCAACGGTCGTACAGGTTAAATTGATAGAGATAGCGACGAATTGCGCTGAAAAGCGAGTAAGCATACGGATTCTTCGGTTTGAGTAATGCTTCTACTGCTCGATCGAAACGTTGTCGGTCTATGGAAGCAAACGATGGAACTTGCATTAGTTTTGCAATCCTGACTTCAAATAAATAGTGAGACAACTCCCCCAAACGTGACAGGATTCGCGTTCGCCTATTTATCCTCAGATCGGATGTCAACGAATGAAATTCGGGTGAAGTTTTAGTTACATTTTTTAAAATCGAACGAAATGCGATCGCCAATCCAACATTTCTAACCCTTTTGTTTTCGTTCGACTTGACACACTAAAAAAATAGCTCGATCGCCCAAAAAATAAGAAAAAAGACAACAAAATTAATTGAAGAATTTTATAGGTTTGCAATACTCTAGAGACAATTTCGTTTTTTTGCTATAATAGAAGATTATTGAGTTTAAAATATACCTCCAGCTC
Source organism: Geitlerinema sp. CS-897 (assembly GCF_028368005.1). NCBI lineage: Bacteria > Bacillati > Cyanobacteriota > Cyanophyceae > Geitlerinematales > Geitlerinemataceae > Geitlerinema > Geitlerinema sp. CS-897. Next base: position 14,107 of record NZ_JAQNCQ010000206.1, read on the forward strand.
AAAGATCGAAATAAGCTGTCCGTTTAACAAATGAGTCTCGATCGCGCCGTTTCAGCCGCGCCATCTCACAATATTATTTAAATCTTCCTCCGACCAGCGATCGTAATATCCCGTATCGGCCAGGCGATCGCTGGCGGCTCGTAAATGACTTGCCTTCTGCACCAACACCAGGGCATATTTACCGTTACTCGTGTTCGTATGGCTGGTAGTGGTGGCGGGATGGTTGGGATAATCGACCAACGCCACGAGATCGTATCGCGCGAGTTGGGCGTTGGCGCAGCGAACCCGGCGATCGAGAACGCCTGCGTCGATGTCGTCGGGGGAACAGGCGAGAATCGAAACATCGAGGCGATCGCTCCAAGTTTCGGCCACCTCCACGAGCTGAATTTCGAGTTTATCGATCTCGAAGTCTCGAACCTCGACGCGATTCTCTAACCACGCTTGTTGACTGAACGGACAAGGCGGCAACCCAGCAAAATGGGGATGCGGAACGCTGAGAAAGTTGGAAATCCAGGCTCGAATCTGTTGGCGCAAATCCTCAAGTTCGATCGGTGTCATACGTTCTCAAAGCAATTACGCAAAAATTATAATCGACGGCGATCGCCCGACCTCACACCAGGCAACCCGATACAATATCTGCGTTTGAGAAATTCCTCGAGACCAGCTTTCAAAACATATCGATCCGCCCGTAACCCAATGTCCCTCTCCATACAACTTCCCCCACCCCTCCAACCCGGCGACCTCCTCGTTAGCATCGCACCGAGCGGTTGCGTTCGTGACAAAAACGCCTTTGAAGCCGGTGTCGATCTTTGGCGTTCCCAAGGCTATCGGGTCGAAATCTCGGGGATCGACGATCGCCACGGCTATCTCGCCGGAACCGACGCTCGACGACGCGATCGCCTATCTAGCGCCCTCAGCGATCCCGAGGTAAAGGGAATTCTCTACGCCAGAGGCGGATACGGCGGAACGCGACTCCTCGAATCCTGGAATTGGAACGCGGCGACAACTCCGAAATGGTCGATCGGATTTTCTGACATCACCGCTCTACTGTGGAGTTGGGCGAAACAGGGGATTTCCGGGGTTCACGGGCCGCTGCTGGCCACGTTAGCCCAGGAACCCCAGTCCTCTCAAAACCGACTGTTCGATTGGGTTTCCGGTGGAGCGATCGCCCCGTTAACCGGTCGGGGGTGGGGCGGCGGAACCGCCATCGGACGACTGTTTCCCGGCAATCTAGCTGTGGCCACGCACCTCATCGGAACTCCCCACGAACCGGATTTGACGGGGGCGATTTTAGCCTTTGAAGATATCGGCGAAGCCCCCTATCGCATCGATCGCCTGTTAACCCACTGGCGAATGTCGGGGCGTTTCGACACCATCGCCGGAATCGCCCTGGGACGCTTCAGCCGCAGCGATGTCACCGTTCCCAGTTTCACCGCCGAGGAAGTGCTGCGCGATCGCCTGTCGGATTTAGGCGTTCCCGTCGTCTCAGACTTACCCTTCGGTCACGACGGGACGAACTGCGCCTTACCCGTGGGAGTCGTCGCCGAACTCGACGGCGATCGCGGTTTGCTCGCGATTTGTCCTCGTTAAGTTTCACGCCGAGCCGTAGAGGGATTTTACCCAGTCCCACTCGCGACGCAATCCCTCCTCGATCGACACCTTCGGAGCGTAACCGATGAGTTTTTGCGCCTTCGACACGTCCGCACTGGTATGGCGAGCGTCTCCTTTCGAGCTTTCTTGGTAGTCGATGCGAATCGGTTTCCCGACGATTGTCTCGATCGTCTCGATGGTTTGCTTGAGGCTGACGCGGCTTCCACCACCGATATTAAACACTTCCCCCACCGCCTCGGGTGCCGACGCCGCCGCCAGGTTAGCCGCGATCGCATCTTCAATAAAGGTAAAGTCCCGCGTTTGCTGGCCGTCACCGTAAACGGAAATGGCTTCCTCCTTCAACACCGCTTTTAAAAACTTATGAAACGCCATATCGGGGCGCTGTCGCGGTCCGTAAACTGTAAAGTAGCGCAGCGACACGGTCGGTACGCCATAGTTAGCGTGATAGAGTCCACAGAGATGTTCGGCAGCCAGCTTCGTGACGCCGTAGGGAGAAACCGGTTTGGGAAGGATACTTTCAGAGGTGGGGAAGGAAGCGGCGTTTCCGTACACCGAAGAGGAAGATGCGTAAACGAAGCGATCGAGCGAGGCGTTTTTCGCCGCTTCGAGCAGAACCTGCGTGGCGTTGATATTGCGTTCGGTGTACGCACGAAATCCTTCCCCCCAACTGGCGCGAACCCCCGCTTGTGCGGCTTGGTGATAGACCACGTTCACGCCGTCGAGAAGTGCGTTCCAGTCGAGCGCTTGCACGTTGTCTTCGATGAGTTGAAAGTTAGAACGTCCGAGAGCAGCAGCAATATTTTTTCGTTTGATGGCGGGATCGTAGTAGTCGTTAAACTGATCGACGCCGATGACAGTTTCTCCGCGATCGAGTAAGGTCTCGACGAGGTGAGATCCGATAAATCCTGCTGCGCCTGTGACGACAACTTTCACCATTTTTGTGGGGGGGTTAACTCATCGGCTCAATGGTATCCGCTCTCTCGGCAAGTGTCAATTGAAATTCACTCAATATGTTAGCTAAAAAACAATGATAAAATCTTAAAAAAAATCGAAACTATTAAATACAAAATTGATTTTTTGAATGCCAGTTATTGTATTGTCTAAACTCAACACAAACAGCGATCGCCCCAACTGTTATTAACTCTCAACGATCGATTATCCGAGAGTTTGGTACGATGGGCGAGGTTAGCCGTCTTTTTCCAACTCACCTCATGGCGAACGTTTCTCCCCTGACGACTTTAGCGATCGCGTATTTAGGCCCTGCGGGAACCTATACTGAAGCCGCAGCGCTGGCCTATTCCAGTTGGCTCGATCGCTGCGATCGCTTGCAATGTCAACTGTCTCCCTACTCTAGCATTCCTCAAACTTTTCGATCGCTCGAACGAGAAGAAGTTCAACTGGCTGTCGTTCCCGTAGAAAACTCCATTCAGGGGAGCGTAACCATCACCCTCGATACCCTTTGGCAGCGAGAAACGCTACAAGTCCAACAAGCCTTAGTGCTTCCCATTCACCACGCCTTAATTTCTCGTTCCGTATCGCTCGATGGCGTCGAAACCGTCTACTCTCACCCGCAAGCCCTCGCCCAGTGTCAGAAATGGTTAGAACGCAACCTTCCTCACGTGAAGCTGCGATCGACCAATTCCACCACGGAAGCCTTACAGTATCTCGGTGAAGATTCGACCCTCGCAACGATCGCTTCAGAACGCGCCGCACAACTCTACAATTTGCCGATTTTAGCCCATCCGATTAACGACGCTGCCGAAAACTGTACGCGGTTTTGGGTGGTGCGTTCTCCTCATTTAAAACCCGAACTCCCCATCGCTCCGGGTTCGCAATACGTCTCGATCGCCTTCAGCCTTCCAAAAAACGCACCGGGCGCTCTCCTAAATCCCCTACAAGTTTTAGCTCGCTGGGATATTAACATGAGTCGTATCGAATCTCGCCCGACTAAGCGATCGCTCGGAGAATATCTCTATTTTATCGACTTTGAAGCGGACAGCGGCGATGGGGTTTGGAAAGAAGCCCTCGCCGAACTGTCCCACTATACGGAAATTTTAAAAGTGTTCGGAAATTATACCGTTTTGCAGTGCGACGAATTGGTAGGATTAGAGATCGAGTAGCCGGCGATCGACGCAGGGGGACAGTGCGTCCTCGAATCGGCAAGTTTTAAACTCTAGACTACAGCAATCCCCCAAATTAATCTACTCGTTAAGTTGCTCTGGATCGACGGAATCCGTTGAATTTTGACTAGAAAACAATCCCAGTAACGGAGCCAACAGCGCACCAAAAACGAAGCCTCCAGCGTGCGCCCAATAGGCCACCATATTTTGCATGCTACCGACGTGAACTTGAACTTCAAAACTGGCAATACCGTTAAAGGCTTGTTGGACGAACCAAAACCCCAAGAAAAATAGAGCCGGAACGCGCACGGTAAAGAAGAAAAAGCCCAAAGGAATTAAGGTGATAATTCTCACTTGTGGAAAGCGGAAGATATACGCCCCCATCACCCCGGCGATCGCACCGCTGGCACCCAACGTCGGAACGGTAGAAGTAGATTCAAAAAACCATTGAACCAGGGAAGCGAGAATTCCGCAGACAATGTAGAAAATCGTAAAGTTAAAACGTCCGAGTTCTTCTTCTATATTGTTACCAAAAATCCACAGATATAGCATATTAAAGCCAACGTGGAGGATGCTACCGTGGAGAAATTGCGCGGTGACGAGGGTTAACGGTTCGGGAAATACAGAGTCGGTGGCGATACCGCGCAGGCTTTGACTGAATTCTTGGGGAACGAAGGCGAACTCGTGCATGAATTGACTGAGTTGTCCCGAACTCAGAAGGAATTCACCGAGAAAAACGACGAGGTTGATGACAATTAGAGTATAGGTAACGACTGGCGTAATTTGAACGGGATTTTCATCTTTTAAAGGAACCATACGTGAGATGCGGTGTTTTACAAAACGTCATGACAGCCAAGTGAAGGCAACAGGGAATCGTACCAGTGTGGGACGGGGATTTAACCGGGTCTCACACGATCGCCCCAAGGATCGGGGCTTCTGACCCCTCGGTAGGTCGAGAAAACGAACCGGAAACTCTTCGAGAGTATCTAACCCAAACCCTTTACTGTTGCCCGTTGCCTGTTTTCTGTTCCCTCGACTGAAGGTCGGTGAATAGCTCGACCATACCGAAGTCGAGTCGATGTCGGCATCTGGCGTAAGGTAGATCTCGATCGCCTGCTGCGCGAGAGTTGGAGTTACGGTTGGATGTCGAGAGAGCGATCGCCGGTGTCGCCGCGAGCGTCCTTGGCTTTGGCGAGTAATTCCACCGCATCGGCGAGGGCGCTGGTGAGATCGGCGCGGGTTTTGGCGCGATTGGCTTTCTCGGCTTCTAAGGCTTCGATGAGTTCTGCGACTTGTCCTTGCAGGCGATCGCGTTGCAAGCAGGCTTCGACGTATTTTTCTTGTAACGCGTCGGGCGTTAACCGAGCGATATCCTCTTCGGCGCGATTGCGGGTTTCGGCGTCTAAGACTAAAGGGCGATCGCTGCGACGGTCGAGTTCGGCTTGAAGGCGATCGATGCGTTCTCGCGCCGTTTCCGCCTCGCGACGGCGTTGTTCGGCTTCAGTGTTGTAAAGCTGTCGCCAGTGTTCGGCGCTAGCTTCGGTGTCGGCGATCGCTTGCTGGGCGTCTGCGAGTTGCTGTCGCAAGGCGGCGATTTCAGCTAGCCATTGTGTCACCTCTCGGGTGAGTTTTTCGGGATTGTCCATAAGTTCGATCGAGCGTTTGAGCGGCGATGGGGTGATCTCGATACATGGCGACGGTTAACCCATTATCCCTCAACATCTCTCAACCGATGATGCGTTTGAGAAGGCTGAGTTGCCATTGATGATAGGGCGCGTAACGCCAATTGAGATCGAACCAGAGTCCTTTGTTGAGGACGCTTTTGAAATGGGAGAAGGTATCGAAACTGGCTTTTCCGTGATAGCTTCCCATTCCGCTGTCGCCGACGCCGCCAAAGGGGAGATCGGAAACGGCCAGGTGCATGACAGTGTCGTTGACGCAGGCTCCGCCGGAGGAAGTCTCGCGCAAGACGCGGTTTTGGAAGGGTTTGTTGTTAGAAAAGACGTAGAGGGCGAGGGGTTTGGGACGAGAAACGACGCGATCGATGGCGTCGTCGAGACTGTCGTACTCTAAAACGGGTAGAATCGGGCCGAAAATTTCGTCTTGCATCACCGGATCGTCCCAGGATACGTTATCGAGGACGGTGGGGGCGATGTAGCGATCGCTGCGATCGCACGATCCGCCGACGACAATCTCAGCATTTCCGGTGTTTTCCAGTAACGAGGCGACGCGATCGAAATGGCGATCGCTCACCATGCGACAGAAATCGGGACTTTTGGCGGGATCGTCGCCGAAAAACTCGCGGACTTGCTGGCGCACCGCTTCGAGCAGTCGGGGTTTAACGCGGCGATCGACGAGCAGGTAATCCGGCGCGACACAGGTTTGTCCGGCGTTGATAAACTTTCCCCAAACAATGCGTTTGACAGCAACGTCGAGTTTCACGTCCGCATCGACGATACAGGGGCTTTTTCCGCCGAGTTCCAGGGTAACGGGGGTGAGGTGTTTCGCCGCCGCTTCCATGACGATCTGGCCGATGCGGGTTCCCCCAGTAAAAAAGATTTTGTCGAATTTCTGTTCGAGGAGAGATTGACTGGTTTCGACGCCGCCTTCGATGGCGGTGACGTATTCAGGGGGAAAGGTCGAGCGAATCAAGTCACTGACGACGGCTGCGGTGTGGGGGGCAATTTCCGAGGGTTTGAGAACGGCGCAATTTCCCGCCGCGATCGCGCCGACGAGGGGACTCATCGTCAGTTGAAACGGGTAGTTCCAGGGGGCGACGATTAGCACGACGCCCAACGGTTCGGGGTGAATGCGGGCGCGAGACGGAAACTGATCGAGAGAGGTGGATACCCGTTTGGGTTTCGCCCAAGATTTCAGGTGTTTGATGGCGGTGTTGACTTCGGCGATGGAGGCGATTTCGAAATAGGCTTCAAATTCCGGGCGGCGCAAGTCAGCCCCGACTGCTTCGACGATTCGGTCTCGGTAGTCGAGAATCGCGTGTTTGAGGCGTTTGAGTTGTTCGAGGCGGAAATTTACGTCTTTGGTTTTGCCCGTCGCGAAGAACGCCCGTTGCGCTCGGACGCGATCGCCGACTGACGATGGAGTGTGCGGCGATGGAGTTTGCACCGATTCCATAGTTTCCCTCTAAAACGCAGCGAGCGAGACACCCGAAGGCATCTCACTCCCCATTGTAAAGAACGGTTTCGAGAACCGCTGAAAAAACGGCGGCGATCGCGCGGTCGGTCTGTTTGCCTATTTCCCCTCTTGCATGAGGCGTTGCAGGGTACTCAATCCGCGTTTCACGCGCCGCGAAACCGTTACGGAACTGATTCCCAAGCGTTCTGCTGTTTCCTTCTGCGTGAGATCGTGGAGAAATACGAATTCTAAAACTTTGCAGGTTCCAGCCTCTAGCTTCGCGAGGGCTTGTTGTAGCAAAATCCGATCCTCTTCCGCCAGTTGAAAGCTGCGATACTTGCGATCGGGAACCGTCGCGCCGAGGGAAATCGTTTGTTCGTCCTCGTCAGAAATCGGAGCGTCTAGACTAAGCGGCGAGCGGTTGCGCCAACTCAGTTGAACGTCTTGCCATTCTTTAAGAGACACGCCGAGTTCGCTGGCGATTTCTTCGTCCGTCGGCATCCGTTGGAGGTCGTTGTAGAGTTGTTGGACGACCTTGTTGGCTTGCCGTTGCAGCGTCAACCACTGACGGGGAATTTTCATCGACGGGCTGCGATCGCGCAGGTAGTGTTGAATTTCTCCGCGAATATACGGAATAGCAAACGAGCTAAAGGCGTGACCTTTAGACAAGTCAAAACGTTCGATGGCGCGGATCAGCCCCAAACACCCGACTTGTAATAAATCGTCGTAGGTTTCCGAACATTGCTGGCGCCAATGGTGGACTTCTTTACGAACTAAACCGATATTCAGTTGAACGAGTTGGTTGCGAAGCTGGGTCGAAGGAGACTGTTGGTACTGGCTCAGCAGCTCCAAGCTTTCGTTTTTGAGTGCCCTAGATTCTTTTATAGTCATGGTGACATAGGGTGAGTCAAGCAATTCCCGAAGTTTGTAGATGCAATGGAGAGAAAAGTTGCCGCAATCGAAAACGATTGATTCTAGCACTAATTCGATCGTATCACATCTATTTTGGGTGTCGAGAACGTAAAAATACGTAGATCCTGGGTGGTTCTGACGCGAGTATAGAGTTTGATTGTTTAGAATACAATTGGATGTTACAAAATATTAATCTTCGAGATGCAACTCACCTATTTAGATAGTAATTCCTGGTCGATCGAGATCGCTGGGGTGAACGTACTCCTCGATCCGTGGCTCGTCGGGCCGTTAGTATTCGGGAACCTACCGTGGTTGTTCAAAGGGACTCGTCGCAAAGCGAAAACGATTCCCACGCAAATCGACGTTATCCTATTGTCTCAGGGGTTAGAAGACCACGCCCACCCGCCGACGTTAGAACAACTCGATCGCTCGATTCCCGTCGTCGGATCGGCCGGTGCGGCTAAAGTCGCGAAAAAACTGGGTTACACTGACGTTACGGCATTATCTCACCGTCAAATTTACACCGTGGGCGATCGCCTGCAAATCCAAGCCGTTCCCGGTTCGCCCATCGGCCCGACGACGGTTGAAAACGGCTATCTCCTCACCGACTTACAACACAATATTCGCCTGTACTACGAACCCCACGGCTACCACGACGACATGTTACAGAGTATCGGCTCGGTGGAGGTTGTCATTACCCCGATCGTCAACCTCGAACTTCCATTCGTGGGGCCGTTCATCAAAGGTCGAGAGAGCGCCTTGGAGGTGGTGAAATGGCTCAAACCGAGGTATATCCTACCGACAGCGGCCGGTGGCGATGTAGATTTTGAAGGGTTGCTGGTGTCGGCGTTGCGGGCTGTGGGAACCCTCGAGAGCTTTCGCGCCTTACTCGAGCAACATCACTTAGAGACGGAAGTTATCGATCCCACCCCCGGCGTTCCCGTAGAACTGTCGTTTCCGGCGGTGGAGGGAACGTCATCCGTTCGGGGTGAAGCGTGATGTATCGATCGCTGCGATCGCGAGAAGACTTGTAGAACGTCGAGGCGAACGGGCGAACCCCTCTAATTTTCGGCGAGCCAACATCCGCTAACAGACGAGAATAGACCCGATTTCGTTCGATCGAGGCGATATTGGGCGATCGCCATTGATACGGACAGCCAAGCAACGGTTAAGATTTTCTGCATGGTTTTTCTACTCTCTTCCTCACATTTCAAACCAAGGGGCGATTGCGTAGTGGGTTAGAAATTTTGGCGGCGATCGCACAAGTCAGTCTCGGGCATAGAATTCGCAAGCGTGGCGGTACTGTTCGGGTTAGAAACGACAGATGGTTTCGGGCTGCACGGGACAGGTGCGATTTCCGATCGGATTGTCGCGGAGTACGAGGTTTTCCAAATTGGTTAGACTGTCTAATGGCGAAACATCCTCAATTTGATTGCCTTCGAGGAAAAGCTCTTTCAGACTAGTCAACCCCGTCAACGGCGAAACATCCTCGATTTCATTGCCATGAAGCCAAAGCCCTTCCAGATTGGTTAAACTCGACAACGGTGAGACATCTGCAATTTGATTTTCATCAAGCCAAAGCCCTCTGAGAGCGGTCAAACTCGCCAATGGCGCAAGATCCTCGATTTCATTGCCATTAAGCTTAAGCAATCCCAGATTGCTC
>NZ_JAQNCQ010000207.1:0-6327 GCF_028368005.1 Geitlerinema sp. CS-897
GATGTCAGCCACCGCTTTGAGATGTTCTTGTAGCTTTTCTCGTTCTTCGGAGTTTAAGTTCATTTTGAAATTTTTTAGATATATCTACTCATATTATTTTACCATGATTTTTGTGTTTTTACGAAAGTGAGATGCACCCTCTCAGTCGATGTGTAGCAAAAATTTTAGAATTTTTTACATTGCTTTTAGTTTGAGGTCGGTTGGGTGGAGCGATAGCGAAACCCAACAACAGATCGATGCAGTGCAGAGACTCCGATTTGATAAATTTACATTTTTGAGATGCACCTATAAATTACGCATTCGGCAACAATTAATTGACAAGAGTTAAATTGTAGAAGATTTTTTAATCGAAATTCAAAAAATCTAAAAAATATAAATAGTAAACCTGTAAGTTAAAATTCGATTTTCGACTATAAAATACATTAAAAAATGTTCGACGATCGAGAGGTTTTTGACAGGTGCATCTCAAAAATGTAAATTCATTGTATACGAACTTCTGTACTCGATAGAGCGGCTGTTGGGTTCCACTCCGGTCTAACCGTGGACTGAGCGAAGCCGAAGTCCAACCTACCCAAAACTCATGTTTTTACAAAAGTAAAATACGCCATTTTTGATAGCAATCTTTAAGTAAGTTCACAGCTTTTTTGTCCGCTATTGGTGATGATTTTTTTGAATCGACGGATCGATAAAATCCTAAAAAAATATTTTGTTTAATTTAAGTTTTGTTAACTCGATTTTAAGCTGGTCTTTTTTAGAAAACAATCTAATCTTAACCTTTTCACCAAACTATATTAGGGCGGACACTCCAAAATCTCAAAATCGACAATTATTTGGAGACTTCACGGGTTGGGAGTTTCGCATTTTATCGATCGATTTTTTGACTTTCAGTGCGTGTCCCTCACCTTTCAAAGTTTTGGGAAGTTACGATCGCGATCTATAACCTATTAGAAAATTCGAGAGATCGACTGAATTCGGATTTCATATCGATTTCTACGTTTTACTTAATAGTTGACGATGACGCGCCGTAAATTTAAAGCACGATTGGCAACCTTACTCAGACAACAGACACACACTCATGGCTAAAAACGTAATTCTCTTCGTTGGCGACGGTATGGGCTGGGAAATGGCTCGTGCTGCGGCCATTGCCAAACGCATTGAGGACGGTGAATCTGGCAATAGGCTGAGCGATTTTTACACTGAAGGGAAGGGTGAAGGCTTATCCTTTCAAAACTTAAGTAAGTACACCCTAATGACCACCTACGGGACGACGATCGCCGACGAAGACGGGGTGTTCGATACCGAATTTTCCGCCCTCAACGACGGCCGAGACGAGTTTTCCTCCAACATCACCGGAGAAGCTTTCGTGCGCGATCGCTTCGCCTTCAATCCCTCCTTTAACCCTGGAACGAGCGCCGACGGTGGCGGACGAGTAGCAGATGGCGTCACCGGTAACTTAGTCGGCTACGATCCCAATCGTGGCGGTGAATTTCCCTGGTCTCGCGGTATCGATCCCGCCCCCGATCCCGAATATCCGACGCTGAGCTATCCCGACTCAGCCGGTACGGCGACGGCAATGTATACCGGAGTGAAAACTTACAACGGGGCGATCGGCGTCGATATCTACGAAAAAGATCTCGAAACTATCCTCGAACTGGCGAACCTCCAGGGCATGGGAACGGGCGTCGTCTCATCAGTTCCCGTCGATCACGCTACACCTGGCGCGGCTGAAGCCGCCGTCAATCTCCGTCAAAAACGGGATTTGGGACCGGACAACCTCGACAGTACGCTACAGCAAGCTCTACGGATCGTCATGCCCGACCTGATTTTAGGGGGCGGTCATCCCGATGCTGCCGGAGACGATCCGATTCCCGAAGGGGTCGAGCCGCCCACGAGCGACACCTACGTTAAAGAAGATACTTACGCGGCGCTGACCGATCCTAGCGATCCCAACTTCGGTCTGTACTCGGCATATACATTCCTCGAACGGGGACCGAATGCTGCCTCAATCTTAGCCAGTACCGCCGCCAGCCTCGATCCCGACAACGGCGATCGCCTGTTCGGACTGTACGGCGCGCGGGGACAAAACGGCAATATTCCCATTAACTCCGCCGATGGAACTTACGCTCGTACCGGTCTCAACAACTTCTCCGTTTTTTCCAGTCAAGGTCTCGAACCCGATACCCAACGTCCGTTGGTGGGTAGCGAAACTGACGAGGCGTTCTTAACCACCGAACTCGACTATAACCCCACCCTCAAGGAACTAACCGATTCGGCGATCGAGTTTCTGAGCAAAGACGACGAAGGCTTTTGGCTGATGGTGGAAGGAGGCGACATCGACTGGTCAGCTCACGACAACAACCTCGACAACCTCATCGGATCGATGCTCGACTTCGACGCGGCCATCGAATCCACCATCGACTGGATTCAAAACAACGGCGGCTTTGAAGAAAACCTGCTGATCGTCACCGCCGACCACGACCACTACTTCACTCTCAACGATAACTTCCCGCAACTGTTGCGCGAACAGGGCGCGTCGGAACTAACCGAGGTTGATGACCCGACCGCCGCCGGACATTACTGGGGTGACGATCCGTCTGTGAAGTACGGCTGGGGAACCCATACCACCTTCCCGGTTCCGGTTTACTACGAAGGAGCCGGTTCGGAAATTCTCGACAGCGCGATCGGATCGGGCTACACGGCTTACGGCTACGACGTTCCGGGCTTACCCAATCACATCGACAACACCCACATTTACCAAGCGATGCGCGGGGCGGTTCTCACCGATACCATGACGGGAACCGAAGGTAACGATATGCTGTCCGGCCGCGACGGAGAGGACACGATCGCCGGTTTGGGCGGTAGCGATATGCTCTTTGGCAACAAAGGAAACGATGCGATCGACGGCGGAGCAGACGACGATCGCATTTACGGCGGAGCAGACGACGACACGCTTACCGGCGGTGCGGGAGACGACGTCATCTCTGGCGATTTGGGTAACGATATCCTAACGGGCGGAGACGGTGTCGATACCTTTGTCATCGCTGAAGGTCAAGGATCGGATACGATCGCCGATTTTGTTGCGGGAACCGACGAAATCGGTTTGAGCGGAGGCTTATCTTTCTCCGATTTGACGATTGCGGACAGCGCCGACGGTGTGACGATTTCTATAGGCGAAGAGCTACTCGCGACCGTCTTGGGTGTCACAGCTAACAGCCTGAGTGCTTTTACGGCTGTTTAACGGGACGGGCGATCGCCCATCTAGACCGAAACAAACCACGAGACTGAGAACCTCGACCAGCATCTCCGATTTCGGAGGTGCTTTTTTAATTGAAATGGCATTTGGCAGTTTCGCAAGGCGATCGCGACGGGTCGGAAAACCGAGCTGCATAGCGAATTCCTGAGAGGGTGGTATCGTCGTAGGAAATAACAACCACAGACAAATCGAGGAGGCGTGAGTGAAAGGTTGGCGATCGTGGTGTGGTGTCAGTGTCGGACTTGCGATAACGTGGCTGTCAACTGCTGAATCTTTGTCCGCTCGCGTCGTCCCGAACACAACTCAAGCGCTTTTAGAAATGCCGAAAAAGCGCTCGTTCGGGCTGGAAACGCAGCAACCGACTCAAAAACAGCACGCCCAAAACGTGCCGTCGATTCCGCCGATTCAAACAGATCCCGAACCCGATCCCGGCGATCGATTCGGATCGCCCGAACCGGAAGCCGAACCCCTCGAACCGGACGACGAACCCCTCCCGACTGAACCCGAACCGCCTCCCCCGACTCCCGAAACCGATCCCGACGCACCTCAATTCTTCGTAGAAACGGTCGAAGTCGTCGGAAGTAGCATTTTCACGCCCGAAGACCTGAGCGCCTTCACCGCCGCCGTCGAAGGGCGAGAGGTGACGTTACAAGACTTACAAGCGGTCGCCGACGCCATTACCCAAGAATATCTCGATCGCGATTACATCACCTCTCGCGCGATCGTCCCCAACCAAGATATCGAAGGGGGCGTTGTGACCATCCAAATTATCGAAGGGCGTCTCGGGGAAATCCGCATCGAAGGAACCGAACGACTCAGTGAATCCTTCGTTCGCAGTCGAATCGAACTCGCCGCCGACGTTCCTCTCGATACCGCCGCCCTTGAAGACCAATTGCGCCTGTTGCGGGCCGATCCCCTCTTTGAAAGCGTCGAAGCCAGCTTGCGGGCCGGAGACGACATCGGCGAAAGCTTGCTCGTCGTGCGCGTCACCGAAGCCAATCCCTTCGGGTTCCGCGTCGCCACCGACAACTACTCGCCCCCTAGCGTCGGCGGCGAACGGGCGATCCTCGGCGTGCGCCATCGAAACTTGGCCGGGTTCGGCGACGAAATCGACATTGAATATAACTTTACTTACACCAACGGGTTAGACTTCTTCGATATCGCTTACCGCATTCCCGTCAACCCGATGGAGGGAACGCTTCAGTTTCGCGTCTCCCCGAACCGCAACGAAATCACCCAAGCCCCCTTCGACGAATTCGACATTCGCGGCGAGTCGAACCTCTACGAAATCGATTTTCGACAGCCCTTGATTCGTACCCCTCGCGAAGAATTTGCCCTATCGGTGGGGTTTTCTTGGCAAGACAGCCAAACTTTTCTCGACGACGACCCCGAACCCTTCGGTATCGGCCCCGACGAAGACGGCCGCAGTCGCACGCGATCGCTCCGCTTCAGTCAAGATTACGTGCGTCGGGACACGAGCGGGGCGTGGGTATTGCGATCGCAAATGCGCTTCGGAACCCGAATGTTTGACGCCACTATCAACTCGGGAGACGACCCAGACGGGCAGTTTTTCAGTTGGTTGGGACAGTTCCAACGTATCCAACGCCTCGGAGACGACCACCTCCTCATCGCTCGCCTGTTCGCCCAACTATCCCCCGATCCCCTGCTTCCCTCCCAACAGTTCGTCATCGGCGGCGGTCAGTCGTTACGGGGCTATCGCCAAAACGTCCGAGCGGGAGATAACGGCTTTAGCTTCTCCATCGAAGACCGAATTACCCTGCTGCGGGACGCTTCGGGACTGCCAAAACTGCAAGTGTTGCCCTTTTTAGACATGGGGGCGGTGTGGAACCACGACGATAACCCCAACGCCCAAGCGAGCCAACGATTTTTAGTGGGTTTGGGAGTTGGGGCAATTTGGGAAGCCTTTCCCGGCTTCGTCCTTCGTGTCGATTATGGCGTTCCCCTCGTCGATTTGAGCGATCGCGGCGAGAACATACAAGATGACGGGTTTTACTTCAGCGTCGGATACGAGTTTTAGCGTAACCAGTTACCAGTCACCAGTCACCAGTCACCAGTTACCAGTCACCAGTCACCAGTCACCAGTCACCAGTTACCAGTCACCAGTGGGGAGATGGGGAGATGGGGAGATGGGGAGATGGGGAGAACGTTTCACATTATCTCCCCATCTCCTGGTCATTTCGATACCTCCCTTTGGGCGACGCACATTAGCGACAACGCTGCTTCGGGAGAATCGGGGTCGATTCCCGAGAAACGCTGGGCGATGCGGTATTTGGACGCCGATCGCCCGATGTTACCCTGGAAAATTTCCGCCCCCAGGTCGTGGTTGTGCGGAAAGATGCGGGTGGAAAAGCCCAGAGGATCGAGAACCGAACGAAACCAATCCGCCGTCACGCCGTCGCCGGGGACGTGGTGTGCTTCGCTGGCGAGGGCGCACTCTTGTTCGGATTTGGAGGCGTGACCGCCCCGTTCGATCCAGCGATAGAGGGGCAAACGGGCTTCCCAGACAAATCGGGCCAGTCCCTTATAATGCCACGCCGTTTGTTGGGGGTCGTGGTCGCATACTAAGATGCCGCCAGGTTTGACCAGACGTGCGGCTTCTCGTAAGGCTTGGGTCATGTCGTCGCAGTGATGCAGGGTGGCGTTGACGACGACGATATCGGCAATTTGCGATCGCAAGGGTAACTGTTGTGCGTCGGCTAGAAGCGGTTGATAGCCCAGTTCGGCGGCCATTTTTAACGCCCCGAGACTGACATCGACACCGATTAACAGTTTGGGACGACCGCCGACGGAGGCGAAAACGTTCCCCGGACCGCAACCGATATCGACGACGATTTTATCGTCCCAGGAGCCGGTGGCCACCTGCCAGCGATCGATAAACGCGCGATCGCGGTGGCACGCCTCGAAGTACGATCGCCCTGAGAGGGTGACAACATAGCTAGACCCCCTGCCTCACAAGGGATAGAGCCTCTAGCCCTCGTTGAAAATGGAGAGATTTGTGAGGCTTCAACGCCATGAGCGCCAACATCCAATCTCTCCAGAGCAGCAGGGATTGA
>NZ_JAQNCQ010000208.1:0-1504 GCF_028368005.1 Geitlerinema sp. CS-897
CAAACTTCATAATTTTATCGAGAAATATTATTGTAACTTATAAAGTGGACGAGTTAAGTCAATTCAGATTTATACCTTGAGCAAGACGGCTTCTTGTTCATTTTCCACCCCCAGCTTTTGATAACTTTTTCAGCAAACCCTTCTTATACACCGCTGTTGGAGCGCCACGAAATCGTCAACGCACCTTCGGCTTCGATGGTCGCGATCGTGCGGGAGTTTCGCCGCTCCCGTCCCCCCTCGAAAACCTTGGCGATCGTGGCCGATCCAGTGTTTGGAGACGGAGTCGCGGGGTTGTCGGTGCGAGGAGACGACGATCTCGGATTGCGAGGAACCTGCTATCAAACTACGCCCTCCCCGCTTCCGGGTACTGCGACGGAAGCCGAAGGGATCTCTGCTTTGGTTCCTACCGCCGACGTACTCACCGCCCTAGAATTCGACGCCACGCGCCAACTCGTCACCAGCGACGTTCTCAGCGACTATCGCATCGTTCACCTGGCAACCCACGGCTGTTTTGACGAAGTCAATCCCCGCTTGTCAGCGTTAGCGTTATCGCTGGTCGATTCGGCGGGACATCCCCTCGATGGTTATTTGCGCCTACACGACATTTACAACCTCGATCTACCTGCCGATTTAGTAGTTCTGAGTGCCTGTCAAACGGCTGTGGGGGAAACGGTTCGCGGTGAAGGAGTCGTGGGATTGACGCGGGGCTTTTTCCAAGCGGGAACCTCGCGGTCGATCGCGTCGTTGTGGAGCGTATCAGATGCCTCTACAGCCCATCTGATGCAGCAATTTTATCGAAACTACCTCGAAGCCGGGATGACGCCGTCTGAGGCGTTACGGGCGGCGCAGTTAGAGATGTGGCGCGGCGAGGTCGATGCGGAATGGAAAAACCCGTTTTATTGGGCGGCGTTCGTGTTTCAAGGGGAATGGCGGTGAACTTTTCTCGAAATGGTGTAGGAACAACGTTGCGATCGACGATCGGTACTACAACAGCGATCGAATGTAGCGTTGAAGGGGGGCATCTCAAAAATGTAAATTTATCATACGGAATCCCGTTGTGAAAACCCTGTTTTGCGGACTTCGCCGTCAAATCCATGTATGCAAAGACTTGAATCGATTTTGGGCGCTCGTGTTAAAAGGGGGTATGGGGTGCGGATTTCGTATTAAACCTACTGTTAATGTGTGCTGGCATTGGCAGTCCCGGCACCTTAGCAGAAGTGTTTCGCGGCGATCGCGGCGATCGCAACGCACCCCAACTCATCGGCGATGACGAGGTGGTCAAAGCGCCTCCGCTGCCACCGCTGAAAGGCTCGTTTTTCAAAACTTTGCGGGAGGCCGTGGCTTTCAGCGTCCGTTTGAGTTGGCCCTGAGAGGGTGACAACATAGCTAGACCCCCTGCCTCACAAGGGATAGAGCCTCTAGCCCTCGTTGAAAATGGAGAGATTTGTGAGGCTTCAACGCCATGAGCGCCAACATCCAATCTCTCCAGAGCAGCAGGGATTGA
>NZ_JAQNCQ010000209.1:0-12324 GCF_028368005.1 Geitlerinema sp. CS-897
GGGGAGAGGGGGAGAAGGGGAGAGGGGGAGAGGGGGAGAAACTATTAACTGTTGCCTGTTCCCTATTCCCGCTGTTCCCTGTTCCCTATCTTCACTGGTGACTGGTGACTGGTGACTGGTGACTGTCTTCACTGGTGACTGAAACACTGCTCGTCTCCTCATTTCCCCTGAAGGACGCGCAGGACTTCGGCGATGTCGAGAACGATGACGATATCGCCGTTGGAGTCGATAAAAAAGCCTTGTAGGTAAGGCATTACGGTCGGGGGAAACAGTTGAGAATCGGGTGCGTGTCGGTGAGTCAAGTCGTAGGTTTCGAGGTCGAGAACCTGGGGAACGACGAAGCCGATGGTGCTGTCTTCCCATTCGACGACGATCGCGATCGCCGTGTCGGACGGTTGCCTCGGGTTCGTGTCTCGGTGAGGCTTAGGCACTCGAGGCGCGTAACCGAGGAGTTCGCCGAGATCGACGATCCACAACATTTCGCCACGCCAGTTATACACCCCCAGAATACAGGAGCGCATTTGGGGAACGGGCAGGATTTCCGGTAGGCGAACGGTGACGATTTCAGCGACGAGATCGACGCGAACGAGGGCGCGATCGCGATCGCCGAGACCGAATTGCAGGAATTTTTGGGTGTTGGGTGTCGGCTCGACGAGGGCGGGGGAGGGTTCGAGACGGGGTTCGAGGGGACTGGGAGGACGGGATGGGGCAGACATAGAGCGGTTCGTCGTCTCGGAAGGTCGTCAGTAAGGGAAAACCGCCGTACGGCTCAAGCGGCGATCGATTGGCGCACGGTTTGAAGCAAGAGGGTTTCGTCAACGGGTTTCGTGATGTAGGCGTCGGCACCGAGCATATTTCCCCAGGTTTTATCGACGTCTGTATTTTTGCTCGAGCAAATGATGACGGGAATGTTTTTCGTTTTCGGATCGGTTTTGAGTTCTCGACACAACTCGAAACCACTTTGCCCCGGTAAAATCACGTCGATTACGATCGCATCGGGTTTGTTACTGTTGAGTTTTTCTAAGGCTTCTTCGCCGCTTTCTGCGTTAATGACGTTGAAACCGTTTTGTTTGAGGTATCGGTTAATCGCTTCGCGATCGGTAATTCCGTCTTCTACGACTAAAATGGTACTCATTTAGATAAACCCGATCTTGTGGTGAATGATAACAACGCGAGTGAGGACGATCGATGTCGCGCGGGATAAATTTTAAAGCCGATCGCGCGATCGATGTCATGTCTAAGTTAGCAAAAAACGGGTTGCCTGCACGAGGAGATAAAGAGGTGAGGAGACGAGCAGTGTTTCAGTCACCAGTGAAGACAGTCACCAGTGAAGATAGGGAACAGGGAACAGTTAATAGTTTCTCCCCCTCTCCCCCTCTCCCTGGCTCCGCTCTCTCACGCCGTCACGGCCAGCAATCGCTTGACGGTTTCGAGGACTTTTTCAGCGTTAATGGGTTTCGAGAGAAAGTCGCTGGCTTTTACCATTTTGGCTCGCACGCGATCGACGACGCCGTCGTTCCCCGTCAAAATCGCGATCGGCGTTTTCTGGAATTGCGACATCCGCCGCAGTTGGGTACAGACTTCGTATCCGTTAGCAACTGGCATCACTAAATCGAGAAAAATGAGATCCGGTCGGTGTTCGAGCAAGATCGGTAGGGCTTGTACCGAGTCGGTAATCCCGAGGAAACGATATCCCGCTTCCGTCAAAATCGCTTCGAGCTGCTTGCAGACTTGCGGGCTATCGTCTACACAAGCCACGAGCGGCGGTTGGCGACGTTCGGCCGCCTTCCGGTGAGATGGCGGTTTGTTGGGTTGGCTCGGCCGTGGGATGTCAGATGCTTTTTGCAGTCCGATCCAACCTTTTTGAAGGTAGGGACGCAGCGATCTCGTCAATCGCAGACAATCGATCTCGAGCGAGTCGGCCAGTTCGCGTAACGTCTGCTCGCCGTCAATTTTTCTGACGAGCTGTTGATAAATTTTTACAGAAGTATGGGCTTGTAATTGTTCTAAGTCTTTGAGAATCGGGCGATAGTTCGGAGACACTGGGGCTAATCCCGCTTCGCTCCAAGCTTGAAATGCCTGTTTTGCTTTTTTTAGAGCATTTTTGAGATTGAGCGCCACAATTTGCATTCTCAGCATAGTTAGGGCTTCGCGAGGTGTCGCGTTAAAGGTTAAAGTCCCTTGGCGCTCGGCCTGCAGAATATCGAATAACACATCAGTCACGGAATTTTCGATAATCGCGACCGCCATATCTTTAGAAATACATTGGCGCTTGTACAGCACCCAAATCACTTTATAGTTCCAGCAGAAAAAGCGATCGTCGGTATCGCGAATGGCGAGGTTGTCGAACTCGACGTGTGGGCTATGACGCTGGAGCTGTCGCTGCAAACAACGCACGGGGCGGGAATTACAGGTTGCCCAGATCGGGCGTCCCACGCAAAAAAACAGGCTCCACCCCTCACCATTTTTGGCTTGGATGTCGAGTTGACCCGTCAGTTGCTGTTGCGATTGAAGCGCGAGCTGGGGAATTAAGCGCGTCGCAGTTTGTTGTTTGGCCACCGTCACTGTCATGCCGCCTTACCGAACTTTCTAAAAAAATCTTTTTTTATCGCTGACTCTATCGGTTAAATCCTGTCTGGGTTCGTTTGAATTTGTCTTTATCAACAGGACGAGTAACTTTTCAGCTCAGAAGGATCTGAAAAGTAAAGATAGACCGACTTTTGTTCTGTTCTTATCTAGCTTGTATTATACCCCGATTCTTCTCTTCTCCTCACAACAGCGCGATCCCCATTTCACCTCCTCCCTTTATAAAATTCAATACACGTACGCATCCAACTTCAGGTTGTTTTACGAGAAAGCCGCAATAAAAAACGGTGGTTTTACGGAGGTTTAGCCCTCAATTTCCACCGTCAAACCTCGTAAATCTGACGATATATTCGTAACAAATTGTTATAAAATTTTTCAGATTGGCTACAAAAATTAACAAGACGGGAAAATGTGACAACTATCTACACAAAAGTTAATGCTTTGCCTCGAACCGTCGTGTCGAGAACGCCACGATCGAACACCACCTGACCGCCGACGATGGTATATTGCGGCCACCCAGTCAACTCCCATCCTTCAAAGGGACTCCAACGGCACTTCGTCGCTAAGTTCTCCGCCAATACCGGAGCGTAATTCTCCAAATCCACCAACACCAAATCGGCGTCGTATCCCACTTCGATCGCTCCTTTATTGGGGATGCCGTATCCCTTCGCTGGATTGGCGGACATCCACCGCGACACCTGTTCGACGGTACAGCGTCCCGCCATCGCCTGAGTCAACATCACCGGAAGCGAGGTTTCCACCCCCGGCATCCCCGAGGGGGTATCGGGATACTGGCGGGATTTCTCCTCTAAAGTATGGGGGGCGTGGTCGGTGGCAATAAAATCGATAACGCCGTCGTGCAACGCCTGCCACAAAATCTCGTTATCGCGAGGGTACTTCAAGGGCGGATTCATCTGCGCTTTCGCCCCCAGGGTTTCGTAAGCACTCACGTTTAAAACGAGGTGTTGGGGCGTGACTTCCGCCGTCACCCACTCCGGTTTGTCCTGACGTAGCAGTTCGGCTTCCTCTCTCGTAGACAGATGAAGGATGTGGAGGCGACGTTGGTATTTTTTAGACAGACGCAACGCTCGTTTTGTGGCGATGAGAGCCGCTTCGTTGTCTTGAATTTCTGTGTGAACCGCCGGATCGTGACGTCCCGCGAACAGCTTGCGGCGTTCTTCGATGCGGGTGCGGTCTTCGGCGTGAACGGCAATGAGGCGATCGCCCTGGCTGAAAATGGCATCTAACGCCGCTTCGTCGTCCACCAGTAGCGGACCTTTCATCGACCCCATAAAAATCTTAATGCCGCAGGTGGGGTTGGCTTCGCGCAAATCCGGTAAGTTTTCTGGCGTCGCCCCGATGAAAAAGCCATAGTTGACCAAACATTTCTCGGAGGCCAGTTTTAACTTTTGGTCGAGTGCCGTTTGCGTTGAAGTGAGGGGTTTCGTGTTGGGCATCTCCAGAAACGAGGTGACGCCCCCCTTGGCACAGGCACAACTGGCGGTAAACAGGTCTTCCTTATATTCCAACCCCGGTTCGCGGAAATGCACTTGCGGGTCGATAACTCCCGGTAACAGCGTCAATCCCGCCGCATCGATCGCGCGAACGTTGTCTGTAGCGGTGATGTTCGGTTCGATGCGGGAAATGCGCCCGTTTTCTAAATAAACGTCAGTTTCCTCGAAGCGATCGCCCGGCAGCAGGACGCGGGCGTTGCGAATCAGAAGCGGGGTAATGTCAGCCATAATGTTAGCGATCGATTTCGGCCTCGGCAGCACTCGTATGGGTCAGAGTATACTGGACGGTAGGCTCAAGTCTAGCGCCGTAGTTTCGTTTCCTCAACCCGACACGACTTAATATGACTCGTCACGCAGAAAACCCTTGGACAGAGGCGTTAAAAACCTTCGGCATCAGCGCAGTTCTGGCTTTGGGAATTCGGACTTTCGTTGCCGAAGCCCGGTATATCCCCTCGGGGTCGATGTTACCGACGTTGCAAATCAACGATCGCCTGATCGTGGATAAAATCGGCTATCACTTCCGCGACATCCAACGGGGGGACATTGTGGTGTTTAACCCCACCGAAACCCTCAAGCATAAATTTAAGGATGCGTTCATCAAGCGGGTGATCGGCTTACCGGGAGAAAAGATCGAGGTTCGCAACGGTATCGTTTATATAGACGACGAACCCCTCGAGGAAAACTATATTGCCGCCGCCCCGGATTACGTGTACGGCCCGGTTTACGTTCCCGCCGATCAGTATTTGGTGTTGGGGGACAACCGCAACAACAGTTACGACAGTCATTATTGGGGTTTCGTCCCTCGGGATTTGATTATCGGGCGTGCGGTGGCGCGATTCTGGCCGCCGCATCGTTTGGGACAAATCGGCCCGAAACCCGAGTATGACGAATTAGAAGCACCCATCGAAGGGGAAGCCCCCGATTCGTAGGGTGCGTGTTTATCAGTGTAGAGTGCAGAGGGCAGAGTGTAGAGTGGGAATTCCTCTTTAACTCTTTAACTCTTCAACTCTTAATACGGAATCCGAATTTCAAACACTGGTTTTGTCCGACCTGACAAACCCCTCTATCCCCCCAACCCCCCTCTTCTTTGGGGGGCTAAGGGGGGATGTGGTGAAGACTTCTTGAAACCTAGCTTATCGGGAAAGGATGGAGTATAACTCTTCCCTGAAAGAGGTGTACCGCCAATGTACACCGCCCACATACCGACTCATCATCCCATTATGCCTGTTTTGCGGGAATGGCTTGCATTACCATCGAAGGCAGACCTTCTCGATCGCCGTTTCCCGAACTGACGAAAATCTCATGCTGAAATACGCTTACTTTCCCGGTTGTGTCGCTCAAGGGGCTTGTCGCGAACTGTACGACTCCACGGCGGCGTTAACCCAAGCCCTCAATATCGAATTGGTGGAACTCAAGCGGGCGGCTTGTTGCGGTTCCGGTACGTTTAAGGAGGAGTCGCAACTGCTCGAAGATGCAGTCAACGCCCGAAATATCGCCTTGGCGGAGGAGTTGAATTTGCCGCTGTTGACTCATTGTAGTACCTGCCAAGGGGTCATCGGACGAGTCGACGATCGCCTCAAAGACGCGCAAACCAACGACCCTGACTATCTCGAGAACGTCAACGACATCCTCGCCAAAGAACATTGTTCCCCCTACCGAGGTGCAACGGAAGTCAAACATCTGTTGTGGGCGTTGGTGGCGGATTTCGGGTTAGAAAAGCTGCAAGAGCGGGTGACGCGGAAACTCAGCGAGTTAAAATGTGCGGCGTTTTACGGCTGTTACCTGCTGCGGGCGCAAACGCAACTGGCTTACGACGATCCTTACAATCCGCGATCGCTCGAAAACGTCTTTCAAGTGCTGGGGGCGACGCCAGTAGAATACCCTGGACGCACTCAATGCTGTGGCTGGCCCCTCTCGAGTTATGCGACTCAACAAGCCTTTGAGATGGCGGGAACCCATTTACAGGCGGCGATCGATGCGGGGGCCGATTGTATGGTGACGCCCTGTCCCCTCTGTCACCTGAATCTCGACTCGCGACAACCGGACGTGGAAGGGGCGATCGGTCGTACCCTAGGATTGCCCGTGTTGCACCTGCCGCAACTGATTGCGTTGGCGTTGGGGATTCCGCCGAAACAACTGGGACTCGATCGCCATTGCATCTCAACTCGTCCCGTCCTCGATAAGTTAGGCTTATAGGTAAGTTTGCTGATTTCCCAACCGACTTCCAAAATGTCAACTTTGTTAAAGTTTTGCAGCATTTTGTCAGAGGAGTCGGGACGACAAGCTACACTAAGCCTTAATCCGTGTCGGTATTGGGCGTTTTCGCCCGCCGCACTTCTGCAATATCAAAACCATTCGTTGAGAATCCATTTGGAGTTTTCGATCGATGTCTCATACGGTAAAAATCTATGACACCTGCATCGGATGCACCCAGTGCGTCCGGGCTTGTCCCCTAGACGTGCTGGAAATGGTGCCTTGGGACGGTTGCAAAGCCGGACAAATTGCATCCTCTCCTCGCACGGAAGACTGCATCGGCTGCAAACGTTGCGAAACGGCTTGCCCGACAGACTTCTTGAGCGTCCGCGTGTACCTCGGTGCCGAGACGACTCGCAGTATGGGGCTGGCATACTAACGATCTGAATATTTCTCTAAATTGAAGATCGACTGAGAAAGGGAGGTGGAAACACGTCCCTTTTTCAGCAAATAGCGATCGGTGTTGTCCGCCAAATCCACTAGATTTACGCGATTAAGCCTTACCCACATCAAATTTAGAGGTCGGTGGGCATTGCCCACTTTTTCAGCAAATAGCGATCGGTGTTGTCCGCCAAATCCACTAGATTTACGCGATTAAGCCTTACCCACATCAAATTTAGAGGTCGGTGGGCATTGCCCACCCTACACATGGGGTGAATGCGGTTGTTCTGTCAAAGCAGTTTGAAACAGAATGGGTCACGGTAGAATCGACCCGACCCCCGAGATTAGAAAAGCAATTTTACAAAAGCTTTACCGAAGCCGATCGATTCCTTATTGTTTCTTTACCCAAACGCCCCCCGCGCCTCCTAGGTTGGAAGAAGGCGGCCGTCGCACGACTCGAGCTGACTCTGTTATTGCCATCGCGACGCCGCTTCGATACTTTTCAACCTCGCGAAAGGTTATGTCTCAACTCGTTTCTTTTTTGATTCAGCCACTCGATCGCTGGCTCGCATCCCTCGATGTAGAAAACCCAGGCATTGCGCGGGCGATCGTGCGGTTGATTCCAGCTCGATGTCCCTTCGAGCGAGATGTCGTGTGGTTCGGGCGATCGCTGTTCCATATTCCCCCTCTGTGCAAGCTCAACCCCCTCTACGATCGCTTGGTGGAACTGCGGTTTCGCGCCCTTTGCTACCTCGTCGATACCGTCGGTGACTACGAACTGAGTAACAGTTAACTCGAGGAGGTGACAGCGTTAGAAAACAGCACGTCTTCGAGCTGTTTCACGGTTTTTTCGAGATCGTCGTTGACGACTCTTACGTCGAACTCCTCCGAGGCGGCGATCTCTTTTTTCGCGCGTTCTAACCGACGTTCGATGGCCGCTACGTCGTCCTGATTTCGACCTCGCAAGCGATTTTCCAATTCCTCAAACGACGGCGGTAAAACAAAAATCAACAGGGCGTCTGGAAAATGACAGCGAATCTGTCGCGCCCCTTCTAACTCGATTTCCAAAATTACCCATTTCCCCTGGGCGATTTGACGTTCGACAGACGCTCGAGGCGTTCCGTAGTAATTTCCGGCGAACTCCGCCCATTCGAGGAGTTCGCCGTTTTCAATACTGGCGACGAAGCGATCGCGACTGAGAAATTCGTAATCTCGTCCGTCGATCTCGCCAGGACGGGGATCTCGCGTCGTCGCTGAAATCGATATATAAAGTTCTGGGTGGCGTTGGCGCAGTAACCGCAACAGCGTCCCTTTACCGACACCACTCGGCCCTGTCAGTACAATTAACCTTCCGTTTTGCACGATCGTTTGTCTTCAACTAGCACAACGGAGAGAGCGATCGCCACTGCAACCGATCTCCCCTTTGAATAACCCATACGCCATGCCGTTACGCTTGTCCATCTTTGTGGAACACAAATCGATTCGCCACCGTTTCCGGTTGAATCGCCGACAGGATAACATGGCTCGAATCAGTTACGATGACCGCTCGGGTTCGCCGACCGTACGTTGCATCGATTAACTGACCTCGTTCGCGGGCATCCGTAATGATACGCTTAATAGGAGCGGACTCCGGACTGACGATGGCGACAACGCGGTTAGCTGAAACAATGTTTCCAAAACCGATGTTGATAAGCTGAATGTCCATGATGAATCCTTGACTGACTGGTGTGAGGAACTGAGTGAAAAGACGATCTACCTCTCAATGTTAGATAGAATCCAAAATTTTGGCTGACTCTGGGCAAATTTCTGGAAAATCGCACGACTCGGCTGCCCCGAACCAAAGTCGCCAACGGAGTCCCTGTCGAGATTTCAGCAAATTTTTTCCCGTGCAACCCGTCGATTTCACCACTGTTGTCGCCATTTGTGCCGATTTGCGTTCCCGTTGGCTTCCCGCTCGTTTAGAGCAGGTGTACCAACGCGATCGCACCCGTATCGCCCTCGCACTTCGCACCCTGGAACGGCGAGGCTGGTTGCGGCTGTGTTGGCATCCGCAAGCGGCACATCTCTCTATGGCCTCGCCTCCTCCGAAAGATCCCGATACGTTTACCTTTAGCGACCAACTGCGCCACCAACTGAAAGGGTTGGCACTCGTGGCGATCGAACCGCTAGCCCCTTGGGAACGGGCTTTAGACTTTCAGTTCGCCCGTCGCCCCGGCGATCCGGTCTGCTGGCATCTCTACGTGGAGATTATGGGCAAGTATAGCAACGTCGTGCTGGCCAATGCCGACAACCTCGTCGTGACTGCCGCCCATCAAGTCACTGCCAAACAGTCTAGCGTTCGCCCCATCCTCACCGGACAGCCTTACGAACCGCCTCCAGCCCTCACCAGTGCCGTTCCCAGCTTAGAAGAACCGTTCGATCGCTGGAGAGAGCGAATTTCCCTAGTTCCCAACTCGCTTCGCCGTAACCTCCTCAAAACCTATCGCGGCCTCAGTTCTGCCCTCGTTCGCACCCTCGCCGCCACTGCCAATCTCGACGCCGAACGCAACACCGATCGCCTCAGTGACGACGACTGGCACAATTTATATGAGGTTTGGCAAAAGTGGCTGATTTGCTTGGAAAAAGAGCAATTCCAACCGGGTTGGACGGAAAACGGCTATACGGTGTTGGGATGGGACGCGATCGAACCCGTCGAAGATATCCAAACGCTTGTCGATACCTACTACAGCGATCGCCTCAACCGACAGAGTTTCCAACAACTGCACCACCAACTCACGCAAAAGGTCAGCAACGCCCTGGCGAAGCTCCAAGTCAAACGCCAAACCTTTCTCGATAAGTTACAGCAATCTGGCAACGCCGACCTGTTTCGCCAACAGGCGGATTTACTCATGGCGCACCTGTACGAGTGGAAACCGGGAATGAAGGCGATCTTCCTGGCGGACTTCGAGACTGGGGAACCTGTAAAACTGACCCTCGACCCCGAGAAAAACGCCGTACAGAACGCTCAATCGCTCTACAAGCGCCATCAAAAGCTCCGCAGGGCAAAAGAAGCCGTTAAGCCCTTACTCGCCGAAACAGAGTCAGAAATCCACTATCTGCAACAAGTCGATTCCGCCCTCTCGCAACTCGACGACTACCGCCACCCCGGAGATTTAATCGCTCTCGAAGAGATTCGCGACGAACTCGTCGAACAGAACTATCTTTCACTTCCCCAACATCGCAGTCGCAACACCGACGGAGAAGACAACTTCTACCACTACCGCACACCCAACGGTTTTGAAGTTCTCGTCGGACGCAACAACCGCCAAAACGACTTACTCTCGTTTCGCATTGCGGGGGATTACGATCTCTGGTTTCACACCCAAGAAATCCCCGGAAGTCACGTTTTACTTCGTCTCGATCCCGGCACAGTTCCCGACGAAACAGATTTGCAGTTTACCGCCAACCTCGCCGCCTATTACAGTCGCGCCAGAGAAAGCGACGCCGCACCCGTTATCTACGCCGAACCGAAGTTTGTTTATAAGCCCAAAGGTGCGAAACCGGGAATGGCGATTTACAAACACGAAACGGTGATTTGGGGAAATCCCGGCGAAGTTGAGGAGATGAGTTGATTAGTTGATGAGTTGAGGGGATGGGGAGAGCGGAATCAGGTTCAGTAGAATTGGTACAAGGCGCGATCGCGAGAAGAACTCATGGCGACATCCTCCTCAGCCACAACTCGACACTACAGTCTTGCTGAATATCGCGAACTCGAGGCGATCGCCGAACGACGCCACGAATACCGAGATGGGGAACTCGTCGAAATGCCGGGAGGTTCCGTTAATCACAGCCGTCTCGTCGGTTCTCTTTACCGCATCTTTGAAGAGAGGCTCGAATCGACCCAGTACGAACCGTTTAACAGCGATTTGCGGCTTTGGATTCCCGCTGTCAATCGTGGCACTTATCTCGATTTGATGGTGGTCGATGGCGAACCCCTCCTCAACGACGATCGGACTGACGAAATTCTCAATCCCCGACTCATCGCCGAAGTGCTTTCTCCCTCAACCGCCGATCGCGATCGCGGCTCGAAATTCACCACTTATCGAACCATTCCCAGTTTTCGCGAATACCTACTCGTCAGCCAAAACGAACCTCTCATCGAACACTATTGGCAAACGGACGATCGCCGTTGGCATCTCGAAGACATACGGGGACTCGAAACGGCGATCGTACTGCAACACCTCCCCCTCAGCATTTCTCTCCAACAGCTTTACCGTCGCGTCCACTTCGCGTAAAGGACAAACGTGAGAAAACGAGTATCGTCAAACTGCTCGATCGCATCTCGACTCAACTTGCGGGTATCTCCCGAGGCGACGATTCCCCCCTTTCTGCATGGCGGGTGTCAACGTTAGGTGGCACTTACCGCTGAGTGGCTCGTTCGTTCAGTTTTTCCGACATGGGATTTTGATAGAATCGTGATTGCGGTTGAGCCTTCTGGGAGGGATTATGCGGTCACTTTAGCAACTAACAGAAGAAATACCTTAGTGGTGCAGAAAAGTCCTGAAACCCTTGTTAGAAAAGATATCGCCGTATTAAAGGGTTGGCCGCAAAATCCCAGATCGGTAAATTGCTGCCGGGGATCTGGCTCGAACCTCAATTCAGATTTTATGTTTTTTGTCAATCCTCGATCTCGAAAAGTTTTCTGCACCACTGAGGAAGAAATACTGGTAGTGGTAGTCATGCACAGTGATGATAGCGAGCGCAGATTGAAGCATTATCATGGAAGACGAAGTACCAAATCGTACCCACGTAATTTTCTAGTTTTTTAGAACAAGATAAAGTTTTAAACACGAGTCGAGACACACGCTGACGAAGAGTGTTATTAAGTCTTTCAATATAACTGTTTTTTTTGAATTCTTGTCGATAGCTTTATGTCGTTGGCTTGGCAAAACACTTTGATAAAATTCCCAAAGATCGGGTCGCACATTGACGATAAACAGGAGGTAAAGATTTCCATAACATTCGTGCTGTTTCTCGATCTCGCGCACCAATATAAACACTAACAATTTCGCGTGTCTCAGCATCCCCCCTTGGTAAGGGGGATTGGGGGGATCCTTGACTAGCTTGCGGCCGACAAACGACCACATCCATTTGAGCAATCAGTTTCCCCTTGTTTTTGCATTACTTCAACGCTTCGACTTCGCTCAGCATTGAGTCCGAGCGGAGTCGAGGACTCAACTTTCCGAGGAACCTGTGCCAACTTCTTATTTATACGGAATCCGACATTTCAAATACTGGTTTTGCCCAACCCGACAAGTCCCTCTATCCCCCCAACCCCCCTTTCAAAGGGGGCTAAGGGGGGATGTGGTGAAGACTTCTTGAAACCTAGCTTATCGGATGCGGATTCCGTATTACATAGTCTTGAAGATGTCGCATGAAGATTCTTGTAGCCCGAGAAATACCGGCTAAGGATCGCCAATTCAAGTTTGAAATGCAACGGTCTCCGATCCCTGACTATAAAATACCTCAGAAGGGGTTCGATAGTCAAGAGATTTTCGAGGACGATCGTTGAGTAAATCTACTGCTTTTTTGACCGCATCTGGTGACAAGA
>NZ_JAQNCQ010000210.1:0-3971 GCF_028368005.1 Geitlerinema sp. CS-897
AAGCAAATCGGAATGCGAGTCAAAATATCGGGAGCGCAATGGAAAGTAGAGAATGTTTCTAAGATTCTTTCTTTACGCTGTGCTTACTTAAATGGCACTCTGTTTTAGCAATATTTTTGCAAAACTGAGATGCACCCGACTGAGATTCACCATATCGTCTCAGATTTCGCTACTTGGTGACGCCAAAAACGCCAAAAACCCTTGCTAGACAATAGTTCTCGTGAATCGATCGATTTCCAGTCGGAGGTAAGCAGACAAACAAATTCAAAGGGGTTTGAGGTGCTGAAAGACACCAACAAGAGGACTGCTTATCTTGTGCTTTTTGTCAATATCCTGTTTTCACAAGTTCTCTGCATCGCTATATAGCAAGTTCAGCGAGTGATAAATTTTTACTTCTGGAGAATTGAGGGAAAATTTCTGAATTTACCGAATTGGGCTGAGACTGGCGATCGCCCGTGACGAGACGATGCAGTGGTCAGAGACGGTTCGGAATCTTAAAAAAATACTGAAAAACTAGAGATATTAAACAATCTAAGTATACCATGAAAGTCTTCGTTTGATTTCAATTATAAAATTTTAAACAGTTCTCAAAATTGGATTAAAAACCATGCAACAAACCTTACAAAAAGCCAATGCAGAAGTTGGAGATTATTTCGATCTCGGTTGGACGATCTTCAAAGAAAATATCTCAACGTTCGCGACTTTTACTCTCGTCATTAACCTTCCGCTAATTGTCATCAGTCAATTTATTCCACAACCCGAAACGCCTGAAGGTACGATTGAGTTTACATCGTCAAATATTACAATTTTAGTCGTCTTTTACATTTTGGCGATCGTATTAGGAACGATGTCTGCATTGGCAACACACATCGTCTCAGAACGAGCCGTTCTCAGACAGTCTATCGATGCGAAAACTGCGTTACAACTGGCAGTTCCTAAAATTGCAATTACGGTTGTCGTCAGCTTAGTTGCCTCATTAATTATCGGTGTCGGGACAGTGCTGTTGGTCGTGCCTGGAATTTATTTAGCGGTCAACCTCGCCTTTATCGGACAAGCGATCGCGCTGCGAGATTGTGGGTTTGATGCCTTTCAATACAGCCGGAATCTCGTAAAAGGACAATGGTGGAAAGTCTTCGGTCGTTTTCTCATCATTGGTATCGGCTTTTTTATTATCTTTATCGTTCTGGGATTTATCGTCGGTTTTTTGGTGGGTATCTTTGCTGCGTTCCCCATCGTACAACTGGTTTTGAACGTTCTGCTATCCTTAGTCATCGCACTGGCGGGATATTTCATGTCGGTGGTGTATACGATGCTTTTCCTCAACCTCGATTACGTGCGAAACGCCCCCACTCCAGAAGTCGCAGCATAACGACAGTCTAGTGGCGAACCTACAGCGATCGCCCCGAAAGCAACCTCGATCGATCCCGGCGATCGCTGGCTCTCGTCTCGTATCCCTGAAACACTCGTAAACCTCGTTTCGACTCGCTATCCTAAAGTACAGACGTTTCTCTGTCCCCTATGCAACTGAGTCAATCCCAACTCGACACCCCGCAAACCCTCGCACTCGATGTCGGGGGGATGAAGTGCGCGGGATGCGTCAAAGCCGTCGAACGCAAACTCAGCCAAATTCCCGGCGTCAAATCCGCCTGCGTCAACCTCGCCACGGAAATGGCGACGGTGGAATACGAACCGAACCGCGTCGAACCGAACCATCTCGCCCAAACTCTCACGGAAGCGGGATTTCCCAGCCAACCGCGTACCGCGACGGGATTGTCCGTAGAGGATTTGGAAGCGACAGAAGAACGCCACCGAGACGCCGCCCGAGAACAGCAACAACAACTGATTATAGCGATCGCCCTCATCGTGTTGTCGGTCGTCGGACACCTTCAAATGTTGGGACTTCCGGCGATTCCGGGGTTGAGTAACATTGGGTTTCACTTCACCCTGGCGACGGCGGCGTTGTTGGTTCCGGGGCGTCCCCTGTTGCTGGATGGATGGCGAGGTTTGACACACAACGCCCCCAACATGAACACTCTCGTCGGGTTGGGGGTGACGACTGCATACGTCGCCAGTTGTGCGGCGTTGTTGTTTCCCAATTTGGGTTGGGATTGCTTTTTTGAAGAACCCGTGATGTTGCTGGGGTTCGTTCTGTTGGGGCGATCGCTCGAAAAACGGGCGAGAAATCGAGCGGCGGCGTCGCTGAAATCTTTAGTCGGGTTGCAACCAAAAACAGTTCGTTTGGTAACGAATCCCGATAAGATACACCACCTCGACGGAAACTCGCTTCTCGACCTTCCGGCGAACCAGGTGCGAGTGGGGGAATTCCTTCAAGTGCGGGCTGGGGAAAAAATTCCCGTTGATGGCGAAATCGTCGCCGGACAAACTGCTATTAACGAGTCTATGTTAACGGGGGAGCCGATGCCGGTTCTCAAACAGGTAGGAGAGACGGTGACGGCGGGAACCCTAAACCAGTCGGGAAGCATCGTCGTACAGACGCAGCGGACGGGGAAAGACACGACACTCGCCCACATCGTCCGGTTGGTTCAGGAGGCGCAAACCCGAAAAGCCCCGGTTCAGCGGTTGGCCGATACTGTGGCGGGATATTTTACTTATGGAATTATGGCGATCGCCGCCTTGACGTTCCTGTTTTGGTACGGGTTTGGGACGGATTGGTTTCCGCAGGTGTTGTCTGTCAGTCGCGAGTTTCCCAATTTGGGGCCGGTTCACGAGATGTTCGATCGCCCCACTTCCCCAGTATTGTTGAGTTTGAAGCTGACCATCGACGTGTTGGCGATCGCCTGTCCCTGTGCGTTGGGATTAGCCACACCGACGGCGATTCTGGTGGGAACGGGAATCGGGGCCGAACGAGGATTGTTAATCCGGGGCGGCGACGTTCTCGAAAACGTCCACAAACTCGATACCGTCGTCTTCGATAAAACTGGAACTCTGACGCGAGGAGAACCGACGGTAACGGAAGTGTGGAACGCCCAATCCGTCTCGGCGTTGTCGATGGCGGCGTCTGTCGAACAGAATACCAGCCATCCGTTAGCCGAGGCGATCGTCCGTCACGCTAAAAACACGGGGGTTTCGTTACACCCCGTCGAAAACGTCCACACCGAACCCGGACTCGGCGTTTCGGCGATCGTCGAGAATCGAGACGTTCTGGTTGGAAATCGGCTATGGCTAGAAAAACATGGCGTTTCGGTGACTGACGAGGTATCGCAACACGCAGAATCCTTCGTTCGTCGGGGAAATACAGCGGTTTACGTCGCCGTTGATGGAGCAGTGGCCGGAGTTATCGCCGTGCGAGACGAGTTGCGATCGGACGCCGCCGAAACCGTGCGACACTTACAAAAATTGGGATTGCGCGTGAAGTTACTCACGGGCGATCGCCGAGAATCCGCCGACGCGATCGCCCGTGAGGTGGGATTGCTAGGCGAAGATGTTTTCGCTGAAGTTAGTCCCGACGATAAAGCCAGTGCGATCGTCGAGTTACAAGAACAGGGGTACAACGTGGCGTTAGTCGGCGACGGAATGAACGACGCCCCCGCCTTAGCTAAAGCGAACGTGGGAATTTCCCTCCACGGCGGAACCGACGTAGCTGTCGAAACCGCTCAAATCGTCCTCATGCGCGATCGACTCGACGACATTCTCCAATCGATTCGCCTCAGTCGGGCGACCTTCAACAAAATCCGCCAAAACCTGATTTGGGCGTTTGCGTACAACACCATTGGAATTCCCGTCGCCGCTGGCGTCTTGTTACCCAGTTTCGGAATTCTCCTCGATCCCGCCGTCGCCGCCGCGTTCATGGCCATGAGTTCCGTTAGCGTCGTCACCAACTCGCTTTTACTGCGGAGACAGTTTCGGTGAAGAGAATCGGGAACAGGGAACAGGGAATTGGGAACAGGGAACAGCTAACAGTTTCTCCCCCTCTCCCCCTCTCCCTCTCTCCCTCTCTCCCCCTCTCCCTC
>NZ_JAQNCQ010000211.1:0-3404 GCF_028368005.1 Geitlerinema sp. CS-897
CCGAATCCGGCGCTCGCACTTGGGAGATTTTAGCTTCCTTGGCGGCTACGGCTGCCCAATCTGACGACTCCTTTATTGACCTCGTTGCCCAGGCCATGCCTTGGCAGGCTTCGACCTGAGTGAGCATCGCTAAACAGATATCATCTTGGAGATGCCGGGGATCTGGCTCGAGTCTCAATACAGATTTTATGTTTTTTGTCAATTCCCGATCTCGAAAGAGTCTTCGGGAATTGCGGTGTAATTTGTTATTTTGAATGCGAAACTGGGCGGGGGAGGCATTGCCATGACGTCCCTACAGTAAGGGTTTTACTTATCATAAAATTAGCTTATCACCTTAAACCCAAAAGACTCTCTCAAAAAGCTTTCTGCACCACTTAGGCGGTCAACCTACACTTTGAAATACCTCGACGCTGAGATGTTCCCACAGGATTTTACTGCCAATTCCCATTAAAATTAGCCCACCGACAATCTCAACTTTGCTTTGGAACCAATTGCCAAAATAGTGACCGATGTAAACACCGAGAACGCACAGACTAAAGGTCACGCTTCCCACGATCGAAATCGCCAGTAAGATCGGCATTTTCAATACCGAAAATCCCAACCCCGCAGCTAAGGCGTCCAGGCTGGTAGCCACAGACAGAACCAACAGGGTCTCTATTTTGAGAGGGTTAAACGGTTTGTCGTCGTCCGTATCTTGCCAAGCTTCGTAAATCGTGCGTCCGCCGAGAAATACCAACAGCACAAAGACGATCCAATGGTCGATGCTGGCGATCGCCTGACGGAATCCCAACCCCATCCCCCAACCCAGTAAGGGCATGAATGCCTGAAACCCACCGAAAAACAGAGCAATTTTAAGGGCTTTGTTGAGTTTGATGTGGCGAATCGCTAAGCCGCTGGTCAGCGAAACGGCGAAGGCATCGGCTGCCAACCCGATCGCCACTAACGTTATTGTGGTGAGTTCTAGGCTTAAGAGGGTCAGTTCCATGATAGATTCGGACGTTTTTAAAAGTCTTACTATTTTTAATTTTATCAAAAAAAATGAATTTCACAAAAACATAAAAAATATCATTTTTGATTCATTTTTACATCATAAATTATTTAAAATCTAAAAAATAAATTCAAAAAATTATTGCGAATTAAAATTTTAATACTATTCTAAAATTAATTGGTTTACGAAATCAATTGCTTACATTATTCAAATAATTTAAATTTATTTTGGTTGAATAATTTTAATTGTATAGAACGTCCCCTCCACCTTCGACACCTCCCCGTGAGTTCGGGGAGGATGGGTGAAATTTCGATCGCAAAAGTGAGATGCGCCCTTTTGGTTTTACCGTTCGATCGCATCGAAACCGCGATTTAAACAACCGAACCAACCCAAAATCGAGTCGCCCATATTTTAAAAATATAAATATTTCAATTTTTTTGAATTTTTCTAAAAAAACTCAAGCTCGAACGTTCGGCGATCGCCCATAGAGACGAACCCAATCGAGACTTGTGCTATAAACAAATCTATCGCTCGAAAACCCGTCTGAATTTCTACATTTGCCATGTCGCGATCGCAGCCCTACCAACCCTCACTTTTGCGTCTGCTCCACGGTCTCACCGCTGTTGTTATCCTGCTGGCTTTACTCAGTGCCGCTTGGGTGTATCTGACCTACGACAGACGCTTACTGCAACTGTCCGTACCGACAATTCCCGATATCATCGGCATTCACGGAACCTTTGGCGTAGCGTTACTATTCTGTTTACCCCTCTTTGCCCTGTACAGCTTCCATTTAGGGCAAAATCGGCTCGTCGGAGCTAACACGTTGCGCCAACTCCGACAACTCCATCGTCCCGCCGGACGTAACGCCCTGCATCGCCTCGTCAATACCGTGATGCTATTGGCCGCCACCTTTGCCCTCATCACCGGGCGCATGATGAAAGAAGCGTGGTTGCCCGCCGGAGAACTATACGAAACCTGGTATACCCTACATTTGTGGGCTTGGGTAACAATGGCGATCGCCGCGATCGTTCACCTCGTAACCGCCTTTTGGGTCGGGGGTCTCTCCTTGCTGCGATCGATGTGGACGTGGCACACTCGCGATAACGACACGCCTCGTCAGTGGTGGCCGCAAATCCAGTCAATTTGGAAACCGTAAATGTCGAACCCTCCCTCTCGTCTCCTCGCGATCGCCGAAATACTCGTCTTCGGCGGCATCCTTTTCGCCCTCATCGCCCCTCTGTTTTCCTCCGACTCCGAATCTTCCCAACGTTCCTCGATCGCCGCTCCCTCGCGTTCCCCACTCGCGAGCCTACAAACGCCAAACGCTTCGATCGCAGTTCACCCACACTATGACTGAAAATCTGGAACTTCACCAGAAACCCTTCTCTCTCTCCGCTTTTTCCGCTAACCTCCTCCCTCTTCTCACCCTCGCGATCGCCCTCGTCGCCGTTTCCTGTGCGGCGATTTTCATTCGATTGGCAGAACGGGAAATCGGCCCCAACGCCACGATTTTCAACCGACTCCTCATCGCCACCGTGGTATTTTGGATGCTCGACGTCCTGCGACAGTGGCGAGACGATCGCGACTTTTCCCTCACGCCACCCAACACCCCTTACACCGCCTCAGACATTCTGCGGTTAGTGGCCGTAGCTGCTGTCGCCTCGACTTCCGTGGCATTGTGGGCGTGGTCTCTGACTCAAACGAGCGTCGCCAACTCCACCGTCTTACGGAACCTGACCCCAATTTTTACCAGTTTGGGCGGGTGGTGGCTGTTGGGACAGCAGTTCGATCGCCGCTTCGTTATCGGAACGGGTGTCGCCGTCATCGGAGCGACATTTATCGGTTTCGACGACTTACAAATTTCGGCCGAACATCTTCTCGGCGATGCGATCGCCCTAGTTTCAGCGATGCTGTACGGGGCAAACTTGCTCCTCGTCGAGAGCTTGCGAACCAAATATCCAGCCACGACGATTTTACTGTGGCGGTGTAGCGTGGGGGCGATGCTAGTATTTCCCGTCGCGTGGCTGTCCGAAGCTCGCCTGTTTCCCCAAACCTGGGAAGGTTGGTTTGCTGTTGCTGCTTTAGCGGTTATCTGTCAGGCTTTAGGACAAGGGTTACTCGTTTACAGCCTCAAACAGTTTTCCTCGGGATTCGTCGCGATTTTGCTGTTACTCGAACCGATTTTAACCGCGATCTTCGCCTGGGCGATTTTCGGAGAAGTCTTGAATTGGACGAACTGGATCGCCTTTTTCGTTGTATTAATCGGAATCTACCTCGCTCGATCGAGCCATTCTCACTAAAAGTGAGGAGAGGATGAGGCTTTGTACAGTCACCAGTCACCAGTCACCAGTCACCAGTCACCAGTCGCCAGTGAAGACAGCGAACAGATAACAGTTTCTCCCCCTCTCCCTTGCTC
>NZ_JAQNCQ010000212.1:0-23505 GCF_028368005.1 Geitlerinema sp. CS-897
ACGGTCAAGCAGATTGGTCGGCGTCTCAAGATTTCCGGCGCTCAGTGGGAACGTCAGAACGTTCCACAAGTCCTCAAGCAACGCTGTGCTTATCTCAATGGAGACTTTTACGCCTAACACTTGCAAAACTGGGATGCACCCTAGCGATCTCCCCCCGCGAACAGTTTTCTTGAGTGAAGAGTTTATAGATCTCAACACGCTCAGATGGGGTAAGATGGTGATGGCTCCTTGGTTCGATCTTCAATTAGGTAATTATTCATGAAAGATCGAAGTCTAGCCGATGAGCCTTTATTCGTAAACCCGCCGGTGTTGCATTTCATTTTTGAATCGGCGCTTTGACATAAGTTGATGGGCGATTTACGAAGGAAGTGGGTGAACCAACCTTTAGAGACTTTCATGGAGGCTTTAGAGGCTTTTCGGGCGGCCATGTCTTTTCATTTT
Source organism: Geitlerinema sp. CS-897 (assembly GCF_028368005.1). Classification (NCBI taxonomy): domain Bacteria; kingdom Bacillati; phylum Cyanobacteriota; class Cyanophyceae; order Geitlerinematales; family Geitlerinemataceae; genus Geitlerinema; species Geitlerinema sp. CS-897. The sequence continues at coordinate 442 of NZ_JAQNCQ010000212.1, forward strand.
GTGGCATGGCTAAGCGAAATCAAGACTTCTTTGCCGCTCACAAAGTGCGTTTTGGCTTGGTTTGGGCTTAAAATTTATTTGAGTCCCGTTAAACAATCTCGAGAAGCTTCATCGTTGCCAAAAGGCGATCGCGATCGACCCACAAATCTTCCCGCATTATCGTCATCCAGAATACATCGTTAAAGTGGTCGAGGGACAGACTGCGGCTCCAACAATACGCATAATCGAGCTGACACTGTCGGCTGAGAATGGCATAAAATTGATGGGCGTAATTGGGAGAGAGAATTTCGATAATTTTCGTTCCCGGTTGACAGAATAAAACGTTAGTTAGCCCCGCACCGTGAGGTGCAATAACCGCTTCGGCGGCGGCGAACAGTTGGGCTTGTTCGACGATGGATTTATTTTCGAGTTCGACGGCTTCAAATCCGTAAATTTCGAGAAATTCAATTAACTGTTCTTCTTCAATAACGCGACGATTTTGTCCGGTTTTGCGTCGAATATACAACCGTTTATCGGGCGTAGGTAACTCTTGCGATCGGGGCAAAAATAAGCTTTTAATCCACTGACAGGAAGCACGGTCGATCGCTATCAAATCGCTGGGAATTGACGGTACGATCAGTTTTTGAGCGCGTATGTGAGGAGAGCGATCGACCGTCAACACTTTTTGTTTTGGAATTTCCAACTGTTGAAACGTTTCTTTTTGGAAAGGCTGGTAAAAACTATCTATCAAAAAGCGATCGATCGTCTCTAGATCGATTTTTGATTCTATTATAAGTCCCAATCTCGGCAACAAATAGACCATCCAGTGATAGTAATTATCACAGTTAATCGGAGAGAGAATGGCAATCGTTTCGTCGAAATCTTCAATGGGTGACAGATGTTTTTCGTGAAAAATACGGTGTTGGCTGGGATGGCGATCGCCTGTAGAATTCAACCGAGCGGTAAAGTCGATCGAAACATCTGCTAACAGGCGATCGTCCGGTGCGATAACCGCACTAGCATAATCGTCTCGTCGAGCGTCGCCACTCCAGTACGCCCGCCCTCGTGGAATTGTGGCGACGAAGGCTTCGCCGAAGTGAAACGTGGCGTCAGTGGCAGGAGAATATTGATTGGGCAAGGCTTTCGGGGCGGAAAGCGTGACGGAATGGGGCGATCGCACGCGACGATACAGCGACAGACAGTTGGTAGCGATCGCCCAATCTCGAGTCGTGGCGTAGTATCCTTGGGGCGGAGAGGGGCGACGTCGCGGAAGTAAGGCATCGTAAGCAGCGTTGGGTTTTTCCGCTTGGGCGAGGGCGATCCCCAAACTGTAAACATCTCGTCCCCCGTACGGTTGGAGAGTTCCGGCGTGGCGAAAGGCTTGAAACGCTTCGTCGGGGCGTCGTACGACCCACAGCAGTTTGCCTAAATAATAGAAGCAGTTGGCAGATTGGGGATGGCGTTCGAGAAACTCTCGCAACAGCGCGATCGCCGCATCGTGACACCGTAAAAGAGCGATACTTTTGGCCAGTTCTAAAGTCAGAGTTTCGCGATCGCCGTCGCGTCGTCTTGCGATTTCGAGGGTGTGAATCGCTGCCTCGAAGTAACCCTGTTGATTGTAGAGAGATCCCAAGCTGTGATAGGCGTCGATGAAGTCGGGATCGAGTTCGAGGGTGTGTTGGTAGGCAAGGATCGCGAGTTTGACTTGTCCGTGACGGGCGAGGAGACTGGCTAAGACGTACCAAACATCGGCAGAATCGGCAGTTTGTTGCAAACCTCGCAAAAAGCGATCGCGGTAGTGGCGGGTTTCGTCGAGAATGCGACTGCGATCGAGGTGAGTTAACCAACGTTGGTACGTCTCGAAAAATTCGGGAAACAGGCGCAGAATTTGTCGGTAGGTATCGATGGCCTCGTGGAAGTTTCCCTGTAGTAAATGCAGTTTGGCGAGGATGTCGTAAGCCTGGAGTGCTTTCGGATTGAGACGAGTAGCGTGACGGTATCCGGCGATCGCGGCTTTGAAATTGCCCTGATGTTCGTAGGCGTGACTGAGGTTGAAGTAGGCTTCAAAAAATTCAGGATCGCACTGAATGCTGACTTGATAGGCAGCGATCGCGCGATCGAATTGCTGTTGAGCAAAGTAGGTGTTACCGAGATTGTAGTGGTAGGATGCCACATCGGGCTGTAACTCGATGGCGGCTTGGTAGGCGGCGATCGCTTCGTCTAGGCTGTTGGCGTTGAAGCGATCGTTACCATGGTGGTAGTGCTGGCGAGCGGTTGAATTTTGGGCGTCATCAGTCACGATTTGGAGACAATTAAAAACAGGAGATCGATCGAATGGTAATCGATAGACGCCTCGGATGACAGTACGTTGAGGCGCGAACGGGATTTCGGCTGTGTGCGAGCCAGTCGCGATACTAGCCGGACAACAACACCTCGTTCGAGATGTGAGTTGGTAGACGGACGAAGTATTACTTGAAAAGTCCGACAAAAAACATGAAATCCGAAGCAGTATTTCTTGCTAAGATAATAACAGATTTTAAGTGTTTTTGAAAAATATTTATAGTATCGCTTGCAAATTAAATCTTATATAAAACAAAGCATTTTATACCTTTCAATTCAATACTATAGCAATCTTAAGTTGTTTGTAAAATATTAAATTCAGACATTCCAAACGAGTCATCAAAAATTAAAATATCAAAAAAATCTTATTTCCTGTTCTCTGTTCCCGATTTTGTTACACAACTGATTTAGGGTTGCCATATCTAATTAACCAAATCGCTTTCACCGCGATCGCCCCGTTCGAGACTGACATCTTCGAGACTGACATCTTCGTACAGCATTTCAAACGTACCCGTGTAGTCAATACTTTCAAGTCGAAACGTTTCGCAATCGTCGTAAGTTTGAAAAAGCCAAAGACCGTTCGTTTGGCGGCGGAAGATCTCCACGCGACGGTGTCGGCTGTTAATTAAAACGTATTCTTGCAAGCTCTCGAGGGTTTGGTAATCGTTGAATTTGTCGCCACGGTCGAAAGATTCCGTCGATTGGGAGAGAACTTCGACGATAAGTTTTGGGAAGCGTTTGTAAGTGGCAGTTTCCGTGTCGCGGGAGTCGCAAGTGACGAGAAGATCGGGATAGAAAAAGCGGTTGCGAGTGTCGATGCGGGCTTTCATATCCGAGATGAAGATTCGGCATCCAGAACCCCGGAGGTGCGATCGCAGGTCGCTGGCCAGGTTGAGCGCAATGGTAACGTGGGCGTCCGTAGCCCCTGCCATAGCGACGATTTCGCCGTCGAAGTATTCGTGCTTGGTGGAACTCTGAGTTTCGAGTTGCAGGTATTCTTCAGGGCTAAGGAAAGGAGATTTAGCGAGCATGGCGATCGCACGATAGCATCACCTTAATTGTACGAACAAAAAACAGCAGCACCGAGGTACTGCTGCGGACAAAGGGTTGAATAATATTGCTTAGGCAAGCAGAGCGTCGCTTTCAGGAACCTCTACCACGTCAATAGCATTGCTGTCTTCGACGCCGCTGATGGTAGCGATTTGGAAGCCCGATTCGAGTTTGACACCCAAGTCGAGCGTTCCGTCGCCATCGAAGTCGCCCACCTCGAAGGTAAACGATTGCGTCAGTTGGAAAGCCAGGCGATCGACACCGACTTCAAAGTCCATAATCGCGTCGAGGCTGGTTTCGTCGTCGAGAACGAAGGTATCGCTCCCGCCGCCACCCGTTAAGACATCGTCGCCGAGGTCGCCATCGATGACGTCGTCACCTTCGCCGCCCATCAGTACGTCGTTGTCTTGACCGCCGTTCATCAAGTCGTTTCCATCACCGCCGGACACCACGTCTTCGCCCGTGTTTCCGTTGACAATATCGTTATCCGAACCACCATCGACGCTATCGTTTCCATCAGCACCGACGAGAACGTCGCTTCCAGCATCTCCAGTGAGTTCGTCGTTCCCGGCTTCTCCAGACACGATGTCGGTATCGGCCGTTCCGGCTACACTGTCGTCTCCTTCAGAACAGATGACTTCGTTTTCGCCCAAGTCGTCGAGATCGACCGCTTCTCCAGAGAATTCGAGTTGGAAGAAGCTTTGAGTTTCGACGCTCAGTCGAACCTGTTGGTTGAGGCTGAGAATGGCTTGGAAATCGACTTCGTTCGTGACGAGGACGGACTCGAGCGTGTCGCCTTCGCCGTCGTCGGGCATCATATCGTCCGAGGCTGCGTCGTCTCCGAGTTCGCCATCGAGGTCGGTAACGAGGCTACCGTCGCCTTCACCCTCTTCCCCGGAATCTTCCGGCGTCGAACCCATGCCTTCTTCAGCAGTACCGGCGAGTTTGTCGCTTTGAGTCCGCACGCCGAATTCTTGACCGATGAGATCGTCGAGGGTTAAGCCGGATACGACGACCGAGTCTCCACCGGCAACTCCGACTTCATAAGAGTTCGGGGCGATGCTGGCAGTTCCGACTTGAGAAACGTCTTTGCGATCGTCTTTGACTTTCAATTCGCTCGACGAACTCAAGGATTCGAGTTTAGAATCGTCGGCGATGTTGAAGAAAACGCCTCGAACGGATTGACTGGCTTCGACAGAAATTTCGACACCGCCATCGACCGACTTTAAGGAAACGGTTGCTTCGGCGGGGTTTCCTACAAAGTCAGTGACGACAAAGCTGAATTCACCACTGCCACCTGGGGTCTCGCTACCGTCGAGATCTCCGTCACTGTCTTCGAGTTCGTCACTGTCTTCGAGTTCGTCATTGTCCTCGAGTTCATCTTCGAGTTCTTCGTTAGTCGGATCGATAACTTGTTCGTCTACTGGGTTTAAAACGTCGTCCACGATCTTCGGTCTCCATCTAGTATAGGTTTTCAACGATGCACGCCCCGGCACGATCGAGCGTTGGTTCGAGCCGTTCTTCGATCTTTCCTATGAGAAGTAGCAGCCTCTCCATTTTGCGATCGATAAGATTGGAACTTTTCAAAACCGTTTTCAAAACCGTTATAGGTAACTTCTTGGGTCGGTCGGTTCCTTGTCGTGCCGCTTTAGTCTTTTATGACGGGTTCTTATTTTCATAGTTCCCAAATTTTCTAAAAAAATTATCTTTTTTTGATTAAATAAAGTTTCGAGATTCTTAAAGAAAATTTCGTATTTTTACGGACAAAAAATAGACAATATTACCGATCGTTTTTTTTGAGGAATCAAAAAATAAGTGTTTTTACGCAATACGATCGCAGAAATATCCCTTCAGATACACAAAAACTGAAGAGATTCGTTCGGGATTATTTATCAAAACTCGCCTAGTATTTACGAAAAACTATCGTTGGCGATACCAACGAACCAGTCGTTCGGGAGATACACCGAGTAAATAGGCCGCGACGATCGCCTGATTGAGAACCGTCACATGTAAAATGCCGATGTGCTGCCAGCGGCGTCCTGACGTGACGACGGGAACCGGAGCGATCGCGATGTTGCCCTGTCGCCGCAGTTGCCGCACGAACTCGAAATCTTCCATAATCGGCAGATCGGGAAATCCGCCGAGTTGCCAAAACCGATCGCGCTTCAAAAAAATGCCCTGATCGCCATAGGGAAACTGTGCCCAACGCGATCGCCAGTTCGCCCCCCGTTCGACCGTCCGTATCCCCGAGAGAGACGCCGCAATTTGTAACTCGAACGCCCCCGCCACCACAGACGGTTCCGACAACACTTGACGAACCGCCACCTCGAACCCTTGAGGAAGGTGCGTATCCGCGTGAAGGAACAACAGGATCTCTCCCGTGGCCGCTTGCGCCCCGGCGTTCATCTGTCGCGCCCGGCCGGGTTCGCTGACGAGAACCGTCGCCCCCAGCGATCGCGCGATCGCCACCGTCTCGTCCCGACTTCCCCCATCGACCACGATCGCTTCGACGTTCGTTCCCGCCAATACCGACTTCAACGTCTCCGGTAGCGCGATCGCCTCGTTCAATGCCGGAATCACCACCGAAACCCGTTGAGATTGGCGTCCCGTCGCCCGATCCCACTCGGGCAAATCCTCCGGGCGATCGATATCGTCGAGGGAGTCCAACAACGCCACGGAAAGCCCTAGCGATCGCGCCACCTCCAACGTTTGCTGCAATACCGTCTCCGTTCCCCAGGCAATCCCCGAAAACAGTTCCGGTATCGCTCGTCGCAACGCGATCGAATAATATCCCCCATCGTTAGCCGGACCGAGTACCACATCGGCCTCGTCTAACGCCGCAAACCCCTGCTGCAACAGAGACGCACTCAGCGCCGGACAGTCGATTCCGACTAACGTTACCCGTTCGCCCCCCTCCGCAAACGCCCTTTCGACCGCCTGCCAAAGGCGATCGCCCAAATCCCCCTCTTCTTGAGGACGATACAGGAGATCTCGTCCCAACCACCGCCGCAGTTGCCCCAACCTCCCACCGACAAAGCGCACTTCCACCGCTGCGTCGCCTTCAGCGTCCCGCCACTGACGCACCGTCGCGAAGGTTCGTTCCGTCATGCGACGTTGCAACCATGCCGCCCCCCGTTCCCCCCAGGCCGGAATCAACCGAGTTTTCGTGCGTCCCGGTGTGGGATAGCGCGTAAACACGACCGTTCGTTGGCGTTTCCAAACTGACATTTCCGAACCGTTCGAGACCGACTGCGTCTTGTTTTGAACCATCATCTGTATTTCGTCCTACCTCCAGTCATTTGAAAGATAATTGTGCGAGGGAACAGGGAATCGTGCAGGTGTAGGATGGAGATTTAAGATACGATCGCATCTAAACAAAATTCCTTACTTTTGCCCGTGGCCGGTTCCCTGTTCCCTCGACTGCAGGTCGGCGAAACTTTGCCGTAGACACGATCGTCGGCGATCGCAGCCATAAAGTCCATCCCCTCAAACCCCTGCGATCGCCGAGTCCCCGCCCCGCCTCCACCACAATTGAGATAACAATTCCCGTTTCGGACTCGGACATTTCGATAAAATCGCCTATATTGAAAAGTGTTTTAACAAATCCCCGTTTAAATTATTTCAACCCCCTGGCGAAAGGCATGGCGAACACACAAGGCGATCCCATCCGCGTTCGAGCTGAAGGCGAACTTCCCGAAACCCAGCCGACCGTCGATACCGATCTCGAACCCGAACGTAACGCGACCGACGAGACTCCACCGCCTCAAGTAACAGAAGAGAAGGCGGCGCAAGAGCAGCCAGTATCCCTGTTGGCTCGAGTCGCACTCTCCTCGAAAAAGACCCTCGATCGCCTGTGGGGATGGCCGCTGTTCTGGTTTTTAGTCCTCGTCGGATTTAGCAGTACCGCAATGGGGGCGTTAGTGTGGCTGTTTTCCATGCCCCCGGTTCCCGATTGTAAGGCCGTCTCGACCCTCGCTCCCGACCGCGAACGGCTGTATTGCGCCCAACAAGCCGCCGAATCGGGGCGCTTAGAAGACTTAGAAGCGGCGATCGCCCTCGTCGAAAGCTGGCCCGAGGATCACCCCTTACAACGCCAAGGCAAGAAGTTCACCGAAAAATGGTCGAACCAGTTGCTAGATATGGCTCGACGTGCGGCGCTGCGAGGAGAACTCGACGTGGCCCTAGGGCTGCTCGAACGCATCCCCAAAGACAGCCCCACCTATCCCGAAGCCCAAACGACCATCGCACGGTGGGATCGCGGCTGGGAACAGGGACAGCATATCTACAACTTGGCTAGCGAAGCCCTGAAAAATCAAAACTGGTCGGAAGCCGAATATCAAGCCGAGCGGTTGCTCGGAATTGGAGACGATTACTGGAGCGAACAGCGTCACGACAAGCTGATGGCTCAAATTGCAGCGGAAAAGGAAGGACGCCGCAAACTCAAACAGGCGCGAGAATCGGTGCAATGGGAGACACCTTACGAAAGCGAAGCAGCACTGCGATTAATTAATGCGATCGAAGCTGATACCTACGCCCGCGCCGACGCCCGATCCGAGATCGAAAAGTGGAGTCAGAAAGTCCTCGAAATGGCAGTCGCCGAACAGCAAGCCGGAAACTTCCAACGGGCCCTCGAGGCAGCCGAAACGATTCCCGCTGAAGCCTCGGAATACACCCGCGCTCGAGAAGTCGTCGTTTTAGCCGAGAGCGGGGTACTGACTTCCTCAGAATCGAACCCACTGGTGAAGCCGGTTTCGACCCAAATCCTGACGCTTCTAGAAGCCGAAGCCCTCTCGGAAAGTCTGCCGTCAGACCATCCCCTCCACGACAGCGCTCGCCGACAACAGCCCGAGTGGGAGAGCCACTTGCAGGATTTGTTTGGCTTGCAAGCCGCCAGCGCCATCGCCGCCATCGGACAACCGTTCGCATTGGAGGTGGCTCTCGCTCAAGCAGAAGCGATCGAAAGCGATCGCCCCCGTCGCGTTCACGCTCAAACACTGGTCGCCTACTGGCGTAAGGAAATGGAACGCATCGCCGATCGCCCGATCCTGCGTCGCGCCGAGCGGTTGGCAGAACTGGGAACGATCGAAGCCCTCGAAGCCGCCATCGAGCAGGCCGAACAAATTCCCCTCGGTCGAGCTGCCCGACCCGAAGCCCAGGCGTTAATCGCCCGCAGTCGCACGGAAATCGCCAGGCTCGAAGACCGCCCGATCTTAGAAGAAGCTGAAAAGCTGGCGCAAGAGAACGAGTTCGCCGAAGCGGTCGAGTTGGCTCAGCAAATCGAGGACGATCGCCCCTTGTACGGAGAAGCGCGTAAAGCGATCGATCGCTGGCGCGAAGAGTGGCGACTGTACGAAGACCGGCCGATTCTCGACGAGGCGATCGAATATGCCGAAGAAGGAAAACTGACCGACGCGATCGCCACCGCCGCAGAAATCGGAACGGACAGCCCCATTTACTACGAAGCCCAAGGCAAAATCGGAGAATGGCTCGCCGAACGGGACGGAGGCAACCGCAGCGCCCCAGCGTCGAGCGATCGCGGCGGTACTCCCCAAACTTCCGAACCGGCTTACGAAGCCCCCGCTCCCGAACCGGTTTACGAAGCTCCCGCTCCCGAACCGGTTTACGAAGCTCCCGCTCCCGAACCAGCTTACGCTCCGCCGCCGAGCGAAAAGAAAGTAACGTATTAGAGAAAACGAGCAAGGGAGCAGTGAAGCAAAGGAGGGACAAGGGGGCAAGGGGACAATGAGACAAGGAGACAAGGAAAAAATCTTCCTCGTCTCTTCACTGGTGACTGGTGACTGTCTTCACTGCTCGCTGTTGGCTGTAAAAAATGACCACTGATGGCTCGTATCTGAAAACTCACGATTCTGAGGCGGCGATCGCGATCGTATCGGTCGATCCCGACAAGTTGTTTCAGTTGGGACTGCGGACTTGGTTAGCTGACGTGCCGACCGTTCGTATCGCGGCCGAATTGGAAACGGAAGCCGAGACCTCGGCCTACCTCGACGCGCGATCGGACGAAAATCAGATCGATTTAATCGTGGTGGGAGATCTCGCCGAACAGCTACGGCTGTGTCAGACCCTACGCGATCGCACTCCAGAGGTTCCGGTACTGCTGCTGAGCGCCGCTCCCACCGTCGCTCGCTTGGCGTTAGCCCGTCAGTTGGGCGTCAGGGGGTTTTGTCGTAAGGGAACGCCGCTCTCGGAATTGTTAGACGCCTTCGAGCAAGTCGCTTCGGGCGGGTTTTACTGGCAGGAACCGCCGCAAACGGTGGCAGAAGTAACAACCGAACGCCGGTTTGCCAGCAGTCGCCAAAGCGTTGCTCGAACCGTCGCCTCGCCACCTCTGGAAATACCCGATCCGCCAGGTTTTCGCTATATCGACGCGGCATTGCGTCAGATCGTCGATCGACTGCGCGATCCGAATTTGACACTCATCGATCGCGCGGTGTTAGAAGGTCGTCGTCGGGAATTGCGGGCAGCTCGTTGGATCGTCGGTCAGCTGCGATCGCGTCGATCTCGTTCGACTGCATCGTCGCAACCGCCGCAGGCAACCGGAAACACGAATCCTGAAGGATCGGCAGCACGATACGAAGGGCGATCGGAGATGTTGGCGTCTCGACCGGAGAAGGCCGACGCTCTTTATGCAGGCGATGCCGACTTCCTCGACAGCGGCGACGTTCGAGCGCTCGTCTTCGACGCGACCCTGACGAAATTGCAATCGCGGTTACTTAACCTCAGTAGCACTCCTCTCGAAATCGATATTTTCAGCCCGGAGAAGAAACGGGAACTCTTAGCGACGGTATTGCGACGGTTCGACGAAACCTCCCTCGACTTGCAGGCGTCGTCAGTACGCCCAGAACAACTTCCCGAAAAGCGATCGCGCGTTCTGTTGGATTTGTGGCAGGGAACGACCCTCGACTTCTTCGGGCGCTACTATACCCTCGTTATCAACGATCGCCCGGTTGAATTGGTCGATATTTTGCTACAAGACGCGGAGGTAGTGCGCGAAGCAATTTTGGATAAAATTCCCCAGGTGTCAGAATTGCTGGCACACCTGCTGTTTCGCGTACCGTTGAAGGTGGACGCCCAACAGTACGAGTTCGGTAGCCTCGAGGCCACGCTCAGAGCGGAGTATTTATTGCACAATCTCCTCGTCTGCGTCGCGAACGCCGTGGTTCAACCGCTGTTGAATAACTTCGCCTACGTCGAAGCGATCGAACAAGCGTTTTACGACAAACGCGCCCTCTCGACACGAGATATCGATCGCTTTCGCAACGAGCTGTCGTGGAAATACCGCTGGCAAAAGTACATCGGCGAACCGAAAGCCATTTACGAAAGCCGTCACGCGCTGTTCGTATTCGCCGAACGGGGAATTAAACGCGTCGATATTTATACGTCCCGTCGTGCAGAACTGACAGCACTGTCGGGCATTCCCCAAGCTATCACAGTCGTACTCGAAGGACGAGACGCCCTCGCCCCTCGACTGCGTTCGGCGGTCGCGTTCGTCGGAAGCGGTTTAGTTTATATCTTGACGCAGGTGATCGGACGCGGCATCGGTCTGATCGGACGCGGCATTTTAGAAAACCTCGGCGGCGTGCGATCGCGTCCGCAGGCTGGAGTCTCTTCGGACTCGCGCAACGAGGCTACCCGCTCGACGAAATCCCCTTTTACAGCCAACAGCGAACAGTGAAAACAGTCACCTTTTACAGTCACCAGTCACCAGTCACCAGTGAAGACAGGGAACGGGGAATGGGGAATAGGGAACAGTTAATCGTTTCTCCCTTGCTCCCCCTCTCCCTCTCTCCCCCTCTCCCTCTCTCCCTTATGGAGATACCGAATCGGGCATTGTAACGCGCTCTAAGTTTGCGCCGTCGAGTTGCGCCCAGTTGAGGTTGGCTTCGTCGAGGTTGGCTTCGGTGAGATTGGCGTCGATGAGCCGTGCGTATTGTAGGTTCGCACCTTCTAAATTGGCAGTTTCGAGATCTGCACTTCGGAGAGTGCAGCCAATGAGGTTCGCCCAACTGAGATTCGCGCCGCTGAGATTCGCACCGCTGAGATTCGCACCGCCGAGATTCGCGCCGCTGAGGTTCGCTCCTCGCAAATCGGTACTGAGGAGAATGGCTTGACTCAAATCGGCATCGCTGAGATTCGCCCCAGCGAGCTTAGCACTACTCAGACTCGCCCCACTGAGGTTCGTACCGCTGAGGTTCGCCCCGTTGAAATGAATACAGGTTAAGTTCGCACCGCTGAGATCGACGCCTCGAAGATCGACCTCTTCAAAATCTTTTTCGCCGTGGGCATAACGCTCTAGCAACTCGTCTGCGTTCATCGTTGTTCGACCTCGATCGACTGGAGAACGTCTCGTTTCGGTTGGCGATCGACACCGATCGGAAACGTCAGGACTAAGTCAGTAGTGCGCCCCGACTCCATTGGATCGACCGATAACGGTTTTCGGTTGGTAACGTTCGGATCGGACAGTCTCGACCGTTAATCACCATAACTCCGGCGAACGGCGATCCCTAGCCGCTTCAGTCTAACACGAGTTTCTAGCTGCTTTCTTGACGCTGGTGCGCTAAATCTCGAATTAACGGGATTCTCGAACGAACGTACGTATCGAGGACTCGCAAGTCGTGACTTTCGAGAGATAGGTTTTGGGCGAGCTGCTTGGTTAACCACCGAACGAGACTCGCATCGTCGAGACTCAACAATAAGGTGGCTTGAGTCTGTTCGATGGACAACCAAAACTGACGCAGTAACACGGGAGTCATGAAGTTTAACCTCCTTAGACGATCGCTAAACGATCGCTCTGACTATGGGTTCGGACGCTCGCTCGTGAGAAATCGCACCTTTAACTTGACTCGATCGTGAAATCGAACGCGATCGCAAAACAATTTAATAATTATTTTAGATTTGAACCGATCCTAGCATAACGGCATTTCCAACTTAGGTAAAGACCTTCCACATCAATGACATAAAACTTCTAATTTTTTGATACTTCTGTAACATCAGAAACGATCGCCTGAAAGTATAGAAATTTTTTTTTGAATTTCTTTTAAGGGATTTTAAGTAATTACAGTCAAGGCGATCGCCGTCTCGAAGAGATGACGTTGGGGCAGCGATCGCAGCTCCCCTATTTTAGCGCGACGGCCGTTCGAGATCTCCGAAGCGGTCTTTCGCACCACCGCGAATTCATCAAAACGCGCTCTCGTCCGAGAAGGAGAGAAAACCGATCTCGAACCGTCACCGAAACGCGGCGATCGCAGTCGATAGAAGCCTCAGCCGCGATCGCGTTCCCATCCGATCGACCGAACCCGCATCCAGTGTTAACTTGAAAACAGCGACTTCGGACGGCAGATCGAGAAGATCGTCCAGACAGCAGCAACCTTGTCTTCCCGGTTTGCCCTCCGAGCGTTCCGCGCAGCATTGCCCAACAAAAATTGAAGAAGAGGTCAACCATGACGAACCGAGAGACGAATCGAGAAGCGAACCGAGAGTGGTGGCGCAGCGCGACCGTTTATCAAGTGTATCCCCGCAGTTTTGCCGACAGTAACGGCGACGGAATCGGGGACTTACAGGGAATCGTCAACAAACTCGACTATATCGCCGATCTTGGAGTCGATACCGTTTGGGTGTCGCCGTTCTTCAAATCCCCCATGAAAGATTTCGGCTACGACATCTCAGACTATCGTGCCGTCGATCCGATTTTCGGAACGATGGACGACTTCAAAACCCTCCTCGATCGAGCCCACCAACGAGGTCTCAAAGTCCTCATCGACCAAGTTTGGAATCACACCTCCGATCGACACCCTTGGTTCCTCGAAAGTCGCAGCAGTCGAGACAATCCCAAAGCCGACTGGTACGTGTGGGCAGACGCCAAACCCGACGGCAGCCCGCCCAACAACTGGCTGTCGACCTTTGGCGGTCGTGCCTGGACGTGGGACGAAGGGCGACAACAATATTACCTCCACAATTTCCTTGCCGAACAGCCCGATCTCAACTGGTATAACCCCGAGGTTATCGATGCCATTCTCGACGTCGCGAGATTTTGGCTCGACATGGGAGTCGACGGATTTCGCCTCGACGTGGTCAACTTCTTTACCCACGACCGACAACTGCGAGACAATCCCCCCCGGCCGGACAGCGTCCCTCGTCCAGCCGGGGCCGATATCAACGATCCCTTTTTCGATCGCATCAACCTCTACAACTTCTGTCAGCCCAAAACCCTGGAATTGCTCGAAAAAATTCGCAGCCTCACCGATCGCTACCCCGGCACCACGACCCTAGCCGAAATCAGTTCCGCCGAAGATACCGTCGGCATCTCTAGCGAGTACGTCCGAGGGGACAAGCGCTTGCACATGGCGTACAACTCCTCGCTCATGACCCCCGAACCACTCGATTACCAACGGTTGTGCGACATCGTCCGTTCCGTCGAACAGCGCTTCGGCGACGGCGTGATTTGTTGGACTGGAGGCACCCACGACTTCCCCCGCTTGAAATCCCGGTGGATGAAGTTTCTCATCGACGATGCCTTCACGCACGAAGCCTTCGACCATATGTTCGCAGCATTGTTACTGTCGTTGCGGGGAAGTTGCTGCATTTATCAAGGGGACGAACTGGGACTGACTCAGGCGGTGATTCCCTACGATAAAATGCAAGATCCCTTCGGTTTGGCAGGATATCCTAAAGTTTTAGGACGAGATGGGTCTCGCACGCCCATGCCCTGGGAAAAAGAAGGGGTCAACGCGGGATTTACCACCGCAAAAGAGCCGTGGTTGCCGATTCCCGACGAACATCTCGAAAAGGCGGTGGACGTACAAGAGCGCCATGCCAACTCGTTACTGAACAAGTACCGCCGTTTGTTGCACTGGCGCAAACAGCAACCGGCCTTGATTCGGGGCAAGCTGCACCTGCTCGAAACCCCCGAACCTCTGTTTGGCATCGAGCGATACTGTGACGAACAACGTTTGTTGTGTTTGTTTAACCTCAGTCCTAAAGCCGTTCATTTCGATGTGTCGGCGTATCCGAACTGTCGCGAAGCCAAAGAGCCAGACTTTTTCGTGCGACAGTACGACGAGACGATCGAGCTTCCAGCTTACGGCGTTTTCTTTGGCGAGATCGAGCTGTAGAGCATCGGTTTTTCGAGACCCGCACTGGTGATGAGATGCGTCTGGAGCGTCGGACTGTCTCGTCATCGGGCGATCGATCGCCGTGAGAGTTCTCTGCTTCAATTCTGCTTCAATCGTCTGGCTCGATCGAGCTGCTCAACCCGTGGCGTCGCAGCGTTTCACAGTAAAATTCAGCGTGTTCTTGGGCGCAAGTGATGACGAGCGCCATACCGTTCGTGTGGGCTTCCATCATGATGCTGACAGCTTGAGGTTGTGTCAAACCCGGAACCGTCTTCACGAGGGTTTGTACGACGTATTCCATCGTGTTGAAATCGTCGTTATGCAACAAAACTCGATAGCGGGGGGCGTGTTTGCGAACGGTCGAACGTTTTTCGATAGTTTCAACAGACACGATTTAATCTCCTCGATAGACGGTTTACAGTTCTTTATTTTATGGGGACTTTTATCGAGCGAGCGAGATTAGTTTTTTAGATGAAAGCGATCGCGTATACATAACTCTCAAGTTGTGGATGTTAAGATACGATATAAAGAGACCTTTTAACTCTTGAGTGTGTAGGAACGAGCCGGGATTTCCTCGGTACAGCGTGAAAGTCCGCAGAACGCCCGAATTCAGTCAGAGGTAATCGATATGATACCAGTCTACGTTATCGCACTAGCGATCGCAGGCAGCTCGGTCTGGTGGTTCCGCCAAACCTCTGAGGACATCTACTGCATCCTAGCAGGTGGAACGGCCCTAATCAGTTTAATTTTAGGGTTTGCCATCGCCCCCTGGCCGGTTCAAGTCGGGATCGTAACTGCTCTAATGCTGTTAGAGCGCGTTTACATCGAGCAGCAGCGTCGTCGAGACGCTTTATTGCGTTAACCCGTGGTAGACAAGTTTCGTTCGAGTTCGACCGAACCTTCATGTCCTCCGGTATCTGTCATCGTGCCAATTTATAACGGTGAGAGAGACGTGCCGGAGTTAATTTCCTGTTTGCAAGGGCAAACTTATCCCCGCGAAAAGGTCGAATATCTACTGGTGGATAATAACAGCGGCGATCGCACCTTCGAGCTGCTGAAAAACATCGCACGAGAGCGAGAGTTTCCCCTGCGTCCCCTGTCTCAAAACGAAATTCAAAGTTCCTACGCCGCCCGAAACACGGGAATTCGCGCCGCCCGTCACGGTCTGCTGGCGTTTACCGACGCCGACTGTCGCCCGGAACCGACATGGCTCGAAAACCTCGTGAAACCCTTTCAAAAGAGCGAGGTGGGACTCGTCGCCGGAGAAGTCAAAGCCCTCCCCCCCGAAACCTTTCTCGAGCGGTACGCCGAACGCCACAAGATCCTATCTCAAACCTACACCCTCGAGCATCCCTTTTGTCCCTACGGCCAAACCGCCAATTTAGCCGTCCGTCGCGAAGCGTTTGTAAAAGTCGGGTTGTTTCGTCCCTATCTCACTACGGGCGGAGACGCAGATATGTGTTGGCGGATTTTGCGTCAAACGGATTGGACGTTAGAGTTCGCGGAAACGGCGATCGTCCGCCACCGCCATCGCGCCACTTGGGAAGAACTCTACAAACAATGGCGACGATACGGACAGTCTAATCGCTACCTTCACGAGTTACACGGCGTCGAACTCAAACCCGACAAATCAGCCGCCGCCCGTCTCAAACAAATCGCGCGATGGATGTTAAAAGAACTGCCTCGAGACAGTGCGAAGCTGTTGGGGGGACGAACGACCCTCGTAGACCTGCTGACGCCACCGATTACGATGTATATTATGCGGGCGCGATCGCTCGGTCAGGCCGAGGCGCAGCTTCCCGATCTCGCCCGACAAATCGAGTGGTTGGAAAAATCGCCGTCGACCGAAACCCCCCTTTGACAGCTTTAAAATTGTCACGCGATCGCCGCGATCGCACGGTCTCCAGCGTCACCATAAGATCGAGTTGAGTTGGAACCTGGGAACTCGCAATGCGTTTTGGGTTGTGTACGATGGTAGCGGTGTTGTGGGGCGGAAGCCTCCTCGTCGGTTCGGCGAGTGCGATCGCGACCTCCGATAATCGACCAGAATACCGAGTACAAAGCTGGCATCAGTGCGATCGCGAAATCGCAGCGTTTGAAACCGAACAGTTTTATATCAACATTTGCCAACAAACTAACGGCGACCTGATAGGTTCGGTGCGATCGAAAGAGGGCGACGACGAAATCCACTTTAGCGACGTGCGCCCCATCAACGGAAACAGTTACTGTCTAGAAGGAAACGACGCGACGACCTACCTCGTCACGCCCTACGAAATCGAGGTGTGGCAACACAATCGCCTCGTCGGGGTCGATCGCGTTCTCGAACAGTATTAACCGATCGCATCTCGAATTCGATCGGCGGTTAACTCTCGAACGGTCTTCACGACAAATTTCGCCCCCGCCTCCGTTAACAACTGCGTGTATTGCGCCTGACGGTCTGGGGTGGTTTGCACGTGAGGCGGTAACACGCCGACGCCAATCCAAGGACGAGACGAATCGGCTTCGGCGGCCTTACGCACGGCGTACAAATCGGCGACCGTATCTCCAGCGTAAATCGTCGGCAGGGGCGTCGAAACCCCAGCCCGATCTTCCAACTGCGCGACCGTATCGAACAGTCCCGTGGGATCGGGTTTTCCGGGGGCGTCTTCCATCGCGACCAATACCGGATTGGGCAAGCCGATGCGCCGTTGTAGGATGTAACTGGCCGAGCCGCGCGTCGCACCGCTAAAAAAGCCCCAGAGAACGCGATCGCTCGTGAGGCGGTCGAAATAGGTCAGATCGGCCAAAAGCGGTTCCTGGCAAATGTATCCCGTCCAATTGTCTGGGTTCTCCGCATCTTCACCGCGATAGCGAGACTGGAAAAAATCGACCAACGCCTCGAAATCGAGGGACACGCGCGATCGATCCGTTCCTTGAGACTCGAAATAACGCCATACCAACTCCTGCGAACCTTCCCAGTCGTTGTTCCAAATCCCTTCGGCTTTGAGGCGATCGATATCTTCGGGGGTCGGACGATACGCCCCGTCGGTAAAGCGTTCGACCGTATCGGCTAAGGCGCGGCGGTAAGAGCCGCCCACATCGCGGATGACGCCATCGATGTCGAAGACAGCAATGGCAAAGGGAGCGGGGGGTTCGGGACGAATGCGATCGGTCACGACAATTCCTCGTTCGGCGTTGGTGCTGGTTCGTAGAACACAGTATAATGATAATTTGCAAAGTTTTGACACCGTATTGGGAGGTCTATATTGTCCCGATTCATGCTGAAAGTCCTCTGGTTAGAGGACAACGTTGCCATTGCAGTTGACCAAGTGGTGGGCAAAGGAACCAGCCCCTTGACGACCTACTTCTTCTGGCCGCGAAACGACGCTTGGGAACAGCTCAAAAACGAACTGGAAGCCAAGCACTGGATTTCGGAAGTCGAGCGTGTGGAACTGCTCAACAAAGCCACCGAGGTCATCAACTACTGGCAAGAAGAAGGCAAGAAAAAATCGATGGCCGAGGCGCAAAGCCAATTTCCCGAAG
Source organism: Geitlerinema sp. CS-897 (assembly GCF_028368005.1). Classification (NCBI taxonomy): domain Bacteria; kingdom Bacillati; phylum Cyanobacteriota; class Cyanophyceae; order Geitlerinematales; family Geitlerinemataceae; genus Geitlerinema; species Geitlerinema sp. CS-897. The sequence goes on from NZ_JAQNCQ010000212.1 coordinate 18,462, forward strand.
TCGGGTTTACGGGCAGCAAATAGCCATCGCACCCGCAGCCATCGCACGATAAGATCGCAACTGCGGCTTTCGTGTCGCGACCCGTTTTCGAGTCGAAAGCGGGTTTTTCAATTGTTGTGAGAGGGGAAACGCGAGAGGGGAAAACCGTGACGAATTCAGCAACGTTACAACGAGCGATCGCCAACGCCATCAGTTTTAATATGTCCGCACGCGGACGGGTGGCTCTACCGGGAGTCACAGGAGCTGTCGAACCCTACGCCAAACGGTTAGAGCGACTGTTCGCCCATTTGGGAAAACCGTTTTCGGCCAAGGAACTGGTGCAGTTGTGCGAAAACCTGGCCAAAAGTCTGGAAACCGCCGCCGCCCAGGACTCGCCGACACAGCTACTCGTCAGTTACGAACCCGCACCGTTTCCCCGTCAGGGCTTGGTGTACGGCGTGCAGGTGGTGAGGACGGAAGCGCCCATTAACGCGCTCTTGACTCAAGGACAGCTCGTCTTACCCTGCGTTCCGGCGTTGTGCGATGCTTATTTGAAGCAGTTGGCGAACTTGTTCGCGGGGTTGACGTATCCGCTGAACGAAGAACAGCGCGATCGCCTGCGTCAAATGTTGCAGCGGGAGTTAGAGAAAGGCTTCGTTCTCTCACCTCAATCGCGAATTCGGGTGGTGTACGGAACGGGAACGCCCCCGCAAACTGGATTGAACTGTAAAGTCTCCGTCGCGGCGCGATCGCTCTCCGAGCAAGCCCGAGACATCCTGGCGAAAACACCGGATTACTTAGAAAAACTGCCGTCTCTGACGAAAGTAACCGACGTCGGTACGGCGATCGATCCCCAAGACAGTACCGCTCTCGTGGCGACGGTGGGAACCGCCCAACACGCTCTCCCCCTGGCGCGTCATGGGTTCGCCGTAGACGCGTTTGAGTTAGCGACGCCTTTCGCGGCGAAATTGCGAGATCTGGTGGAGTCGGACAACCTCGCCGTTTCCGTCACGACGGACGACATTCTCGATCCGTTGGTGTCGCTGAAACCGAGTGGTTATCGTTTGGCGGTGGTTAGCGAAGTCGCGTCTCGCCTGCAAAACGGCGACGCCTTAAAAGCGTTGCTCTCCAAGCTCGCTAACGCCCTCGTTCCCGGTGGAACGCTGCTGTTTAACCTATTTTTAGCCGACGACGGCGTGGAATTCGATCGCGTGGCGTTAGAAGCCGCCAGAGCCGCCAACTCGACCATCTTGACGCGATCGCAACTCGAGGAAGTCTTGGCGGATTTACCCCTGACCCCAACCGACGAAACCCCCGTTCTCGACTACGAACGCCAACATCGCCCCGAAGACGCTCCCAAACTCGATCCCTGGTACGTGCGTTGGGCGGCGGGACAACAGGTTTTCGCCATGGCAAAACCGCCGATTTCCCTACATTGGATAACGTGCGATCGCACTTCCGACGCCGAACCCTCCTCCTCGGAACCCATTCAGTTGTGAGGAAGAGATGAAGACAGTCACCAGTCTCCAGTCACCAGTCTCCAGTCTCCAGTGAAGACAGTTATACAGATAACAGCTTCTCCCCAGCTCCCCCTCTCCCCGGCTCCCTTGCTAAAACAATGACCTACTTTTTCATCGGAGGTGCAGCCAGAACGGGAACGACGGTGTTAAACGGAATTCTCTGTAACGCGCCAAATACGAATCCGTTTATCGCAGAAGCCAACTATTTCGCTTACGTACTCTCGACGTACTCTCGCGGAAAATATTTGTGGAAAGTCGAAGGCGACACCTATTTCGACGATTTGCAGGATTACGCTGAGTTTTCTCGTCCTTGGGTGACGGCGTTTTTAGACAAAACTGCTCGTCGCTACGGTAACGTCCAACATCTGGTTCTCAAATCTCCGGAACTCACGAAATACTTTCCCGATTTGTTCGAGTTGGTATCCGAGGCCAAGTTTCTGATGTTGCTGCGCGATCCCCGAGACGCGATCGCCTCGCTGCTGCACGTGGGGGACAAACTCAAAAACAAAGGAGAGAATCCAACTTTAGTGCGAATGCTGGAAACCTCTAACATGGCAGGGTTAGCGCAGTTTTACAACGCCTATTACCGCCCCTGTCAACGTTGCCAAGATTCCGAGTTTTGGAATCGGACGCGTTACGTCCAGTATGAGGGATTGGTGCGACACCCCCAAGCGGCGATCGCGCAACTCGAAGCCTTTACCGGGTTGTCGCTGAAGGACTTCGACCCCGACCAAACCTGGAACCGCAGCCGTCTCGACTTCGATCGCCTCCCCGAACGCTATCGTCCTTGGTGGTCTACCCCACTGTACGGCAAAGCTCTCTCCGCCAACAGCATCGGACGTTACCGTGAGGTTCTCACCGCACAGCAAATTCGCGATATCGAACGAGAATGTGCGGATATCTTCGAGTTAGGAGGATACTGTCGCGACGAACTGTAATCCTTCACCTCTGAAAAAAAGTTCCCTCTTTAAAATCCACGTCAAAATAGGAGTAAGACCCACAGGATACGACCATGCCCAAATGGACGTTAACGACAGAATTCACCTTCGATAGCGCTCACTACATCGAAGATTACAACGGCCCCTGCGGACGGCTGCACGGCCACACCTATCGCGTGCGTGTCACCGCCAGTTCGACGACGCTTCATCCTTCGGAATACTGTCCGCATCCCGTGATGGTGGCAGATTTCCGCAGTTTGCGTTGGGCGAAACGCGACTCGACGAAAGGCGGGTTAGATCACGGGGTTCTCAACGAGTTGTTACCGAAAGAATACGCCACGACTGCGGAAGAGATCGCTCGTTATATTTACAACGAAACGAAACAGCGCGTTCCTGAAGGCGTCACCTTAAAAGTGAGGGTGTCCGAAACGCCAAATTCTTGGGTCGAATACGAAGATTGACTGAGAAATTGACGGTTTGAGGACTGGACAAAAGGGCGATACGATGTTCTTTGTGTCTGTATAGTTTATCGCCCCGTACCTATGGCTGTCGTTGTTTTCGGAAGTCTCAATGTCGATCTCGTGACGCAAACCCCGCGATTGCCCGTAGCGGGAGAAACGATCCGAGGGGATAACTTTTTTACGGGCTTGGGGGGCAAAGGAGCCAATCAAGCTGTGGCGGCGGCACGTCTGGGTGCATCGACGAGAGCGATCGCTCGCGTTGGGGGCGATCGCTTTGGCGAGCAACTGCTGAAGGGACTGTGGGACAGCGGAGTCGATGCGTCGGGGGTACGGGTTGACGAAAGTACTCACTCTGGGGTTGCAGTGGTATCTGTCGATCGCGCTGGAGAAAACGCGATCGTCATCGTTCCCGGTGCTAACGGACGAGTGGACGAGTCGGATGTCGATCGCCTGAAAGCACTTTTAGCCGATGCGACGGTACTGTTGTTGCAGTTGGAAGTCCCGATACCCGCCGTCGAAGCAGCGGCCCGAGTGGCACGAGATGCAGGGGTAACGGTAATTCTCGATCCGGCTCCCGCGTCAGAGTTTTCCGAGTCCCTGTACGAGTACGTCGATATACTGACCCCAAACGAAATCGAAGCCAGTCAACTGCTGGGGGCATCGGTGGACGATCCCGAAACCGCTCTTCAGGCAGCGTCGGCGTTTCGGCGTCGGGGGGTCGATCGAGCGATCGTGACGTTGGGAGCGCGGGGCATCGCTTACGCCACAGCAGAAGAATCGGCGTTCGTTCCGGCGTTTGCCGTCGAAGCCGTGGATACGACAGCCGCTGGAGATGCGTTTAACGGGGCGTTGGCAGCGGCGATCGATCGAGGTTTACCCTGGTTGGATACGTTGCGTTGGGCGATGGCGGCTGGGGCGTTGTCAGTGACGAAGGTAGGAGCGCAACAGTCAATGCCGGATTTGGAACACTTGGAAGAGGCGCTTCAGGGGGCGGAAGATGTCGATTGAAAGTCAAAAATTAGGTACTATTACACAGTGATGATAAAAAGACTTCCCTGTAGTTTTGGCGGGTGCATCTCAGTTAGGCGTGATGAGTAAATATACTCAGAATAAATGGGTGTACCGGGAGTGATTAAGCCGCCAAGTCCCCATTCAGGTACGCACAGCGATGCTTCAACACCTTCGGCACATTCTCCCCTCGCCATTGTGCCCCCGGCAATTTCACCCTGAGTCCAATTTGTTTGACCAAGGACTCGACCCGACCCGAACCAATCGAATGTCCCGCTTCCTGCCAAGCCTGGTAGTCAATGATGCGCTTAGAATGATGCTTCAAGTAGTTGATAAATCCCGTAGCTCCCCGACATCGCTTTTGGCGCAGATAGCGAATCACCTGACGGGTTTCTCCTCGCCACAACAAGGCTTCTATCCGCAAAAGCTCAGCGGCTGTACCTTGTCCCTTATGAGCATTCTCCATCAGATGATACCAATCGAGGACTTCGATACGTTGCTCTGGTGTCCCGATACACTCGAAAATCTTCCAGACCCCATCATGACCATCTCCAAGACTGGTAAATTCTTCGGCTAGCATCTGGCCATTTGCCCAACTGATGAGTCCGGGGTTATCTTTAAACCCACATTCCGCACTTCAACTTGTAGTGCACCAAGTAGCACGAGAAGGGGATGAAATTAGTCGGGAATCGGTTAGGGATTAAGACCGAGAAAAAAGAAAAATTCGGGTAAAAATGACATCTTAGAGCGCCGATTCAAAAATGAAATGCAACACCGGCGGGTTTACGAATAAAGGCTCATCGGCTAGACTTCGATCTTTCATGAATAATTACCTAATTGAAGATCGAACCAATGAGCCATCACCATCTTACCCCATCTGAGCGTGTTGAGATCTATAAACTCTTCACTCAAGAAAACTGTTCGCGGGAGGAGATCGCTAGTCGTCTTGGTCGAGACAAAGGAACGATTTCTCGAGAACTCCGACGCCCTGCTATAGAAGAAGGTTTGTATTTACATGATATCGCTCAAAAAAAAGCTGAAGAAAGGCGTCAAAACGCTAAGACGAAGTTTCAGAATGTTTCTGAAGAAACCGTCGAAGAAATTCGACAAGGACTTCAGCAGTATCACAGTCCCGAGC
>NZ_JAQNCQ010000213.1:0-14572 GCF_028368005.1 Geitlerinema sp. CS-897
ATCGAAAATGCCTGTGGAGTCGAGGCGACGGGGGATCGGGTCACTGATTCTAGTTGGCTGGCTGTGAAGCAGGAAATCTTTGGGGCGACCCAAGGAATCTCCCTGCATACCCGGAACGGGTTGCTGGGAGAGGATGTCAAACAAAACGGCACTCGTGCTTGAAATGCTGAGTGCCGTTTTTTTGATGAAATTGACGGGCGTTCGATCCCGTTGTCATGGTGAGTTGACGCGATCGCCTATAGTGCAGACAGCACCTCGCGAGCCGCCGTCACGGTGCGATCGATATCTTCATCCGTGTGAGCTAAAGACGTAAATCCAGCTTCAAATTGCGACGGTGCCAGATAGATACCGCGCTCTAACATTCCGCGATGGAATTTACCGAATTTCGCTAAATCTGAAGTTTTGGCGTCATCGTAATTGTGAACGGGGCCTTCCGTGAAGAACATTCCGAACATAGCACTGAGAGACCCGCCGCAAACCGTATGACCGGTCTCTCGTGCCGCTTGCAGCAATCCTTCCGACAGCTTTTTCGTCATCGCGTCGAGCTGTTCGTAGGTTCCCGGCTTTTGCAGCAGTTCCAGGGTCGCGATCCCCGCCGTCATCGCTAGAGGATTTCCCGAAAGGGTTCCCGCTTGGTACATCGGCCCGGCCGGTGCCACCATCGACATGATATCGGCCCGTCCGCCGTAAGCCCCCACCGGCAGCCCGCCGCCGATAATTTTACCCAGAGTGCTTAAGTCCGGGGTCACGCCGAATTTTTCTTGAGCGCCGCCGTAGGAAATGCGGAATCCGGTCATCACTTCGTCGAAGACCAACAACGCACCGTATTCTTGGGTCAGTTCCCGCAAGCCTTCAAGGAATCCCGCATCGGGAAGAATGAAACCGGAGTTCCCCACCACCGGTTCGAGGATGACTCCCGCGATCTCTTCGGGATTTTCTTCAAACAGGGCTTTGACCGCTTCGAGGTCGTTGTAGGGGGCGGTCAGGGTGTTGCTGGTGGCAGTTTTGGGAACGCCGGGAGAGTCGGGAAGTCCCAAAGTGGCAACGCCAGAACCCGCTTTGACCAGGAACATATCGGCGTGGCCGTGGTAGCATCCCTCGAATTTGATGACTTTTTCCCGTCCGGTGAAAGCACGCATCAAGCGCAACACGGCCATGCAGGCTTCGGTACCGGAGTTGACGAACCGCACCATCTCGATGCTGGGTACGGCATCGATTACCATTTCGGCCAGGACGTTTTCTAGGTAGCAAGGGGCGCCGAAACTGGTTCCTTTATCGAGGGCGTCGTGTAACGCGCCGATGACATCGGGATGGGCGTGTCCGCAGATAGCCGGTCCCCAAGTGCCGACGTAATCGATGTATTGGTTGCCGTCTACATCCCAAGCGTAGGCTCCTCGGACGCGATCGAACACGACGGGCTGACCGCCCACGGATTTGAACGCGCGAACTGGGGAGCTAACGCCACCGGGCATGAGCTTTTGAGCGGCGGCAAAGATTTCTTCCGATTTGCTGGTTTTTAGGGTCGTAGAAACCAAAGTACGCTCCTTATCTATGCTTTACAATCTTGACGGTTGCGATCGCGTTTTGTTTAACTCAGAACTACTATCTTAGTCGAAATGTTACGTCGGTTCGTCGCGGTTGGGTGTTTACAAAATGTAAACCTCCCGTCGGAGCGGATTTGACGTTTCGGAGGGGATGAGTATTTGTGCGGTGAGTTTCCCGATACGTCGATGCGCGTTTTGTTGACGATTCCTCATTTTTTCAAGGCGAGCGATTCTGAAGAACATGGTTCTCTGGGGCGAGATCCTCAACCGCGTCTCGAGGCGTTGACGGCTTGTTTGCGATCGCTCCACGCCACGTTCGGCTTGTCTCAGGCGTACTACCACCACGACGAAGACGGCGATCGCTTGGTGCGACAACCGGCCAACGAGGCAACGCAAGTGCATCTGGACGTGGCAATTTGTACCACTGGGGGATTTCACTTGCTCGATCGCTTGCCTGTCGCTCGTCGATATTACCACCACAAATCGTTCCACATCGACAACCCCAAGTTTTTAGGAGCGGGATGTCATCTGCTCTTGAAACAAAATCGCGATCGTTACGATTATTACGGTTATTTAGAAGACGATTTGGTTCTGCGCGATCCCTACTTTTTCAATAAGCTCGAGTGGTTTAACCAACAGGTTGGCGATGAGGCGGTATTGCAGCCAAATCGATTTGAACTTTCGTCTGAAGGGGCGATCGAGAAAGTTTATGTCGATGCAGATTTTGAAAGTATTTTACCCCTTCGCAAGGACGACGTTCATAATTTTACTAAAAATACAGAAATCATCGGTCGGTTTCTCGGGAGTCCGATTCGCATCGTCCGGGCGCGAAATCCCCATTCTGGCTGTTTTTTTCTCAACCGAAGACAGTTGGCGTCTTGGACAGACAGCTCCAGTTTTATGAAGTTCGATCGCCAGTTTATCGGACCGCTCGAAACTTGCGCTACCGGAAAACTCATGGAACAGTTTCGGATATATAAGCCAGATTTCAAAAATGCCAACTTTTTAGAAATTCAACATTTTCAGCCTTGGTTTATCCGGAATTGGGGAGAGTCTGTGAGATTTACCTACAAATTACTGGAATAGCTTTTGGGTCGTTCTGCACTCTAATGATACGGAATTCGTTCCCGATCGGCTCGGTTTCAAGAAGTCAGTCTTCACCACATCCCCCCTTAGTCCCCGCTGCGTTGGGGGGTGGGAGGGATAGAGGGACTTGTCAGGTTAGGCAAAACCAGTATTTGAGATTCGGATTCCGTATGATGCGGATCGGTCACAATCCTTTCGTGGTAAGGATTCAAAAACCCAAGTAGCATTACTTCCTAAGTGGTGCAGAAAACTTTTCGAGATCTAGGATTGACAAAATACATAAAACCTGTATTGAGACTCGAGCCAGATCCCCGGCATCTTGTGATATGCCGGGGATCTCCGGCAAGCATTTACCGATCTGGGATTTTGCGGCCAACCCTGTTAATACAGCGCTCTCTTTTCTAACAAGGATTTCAGGACTTTTCTGCACCACTAAGGCATTACTCCTCATTACTTTCATCTCCTCACTGGTGACTGGTGACTGGCGACTGGTGACTGGCGACTGGTGACTGGTGACTGGCGACTGGCGACTGGTGACTGTTCACTGTCAAAGGGATGATGGGATGATGGGATGGAGAGATAACGATCGAAGACATTTTAAGATGAGTCAGCCGAAAATTATTGTTCTCGATGACGATCCCACCGGCTCCCAAACTGTTCATAGCTGCTTGTTGCTAACGAAATGGGATGTCGAGACCCTCAGAATTGGACTACAGGACGACGCGCCGATTTTCTTCGTTCTGACGAACACACGCGCGCGCACCCCGGAAGACGCCGCCCAGATTACGCGGGAAGTCTGCCAAAATCTCAAACAGGCGATCGCCGAAACGGGAATCGCCGATTTTCTCGTGGTGAGTCGCTCTGATTCGACGTTGCGGGGACATTACCCCATCGAAACCGACGCGATCGCCGAAGAACTCGGTTCGTTTGACGCGCACTTCCTCACCCCTGCCTTTTTTGAAGGAGGACGCTTCACCCGCGACAGCGTTCACTATCTCCTCGTCGATGGTGTCGAAACCCCGGTTCACGAAACGGAATTCGCCAAAGACTCGGTGTTCGGCTACCATCACAGCTATCTTCCCGATTACGTCGAAGAAAAAACCCAGGGACGCATCAAAGCTGACGATGTCGAACGGTTCGTCCTCGACGACGTGCGATCGGGATGTCTCGATCGCCTACAACATCTCACCGACAACCGCTGCGGCGTCGTGGATGCAGAAACCCAAGCCGATCTCGATCGCTTCGCCGCCGACGTTCGAGAAGCCGCCAGTCACGGGAAACGCTTTCTCTTCCGCAGTGCGGCGAGTTTGCTCACCTCCCTCGCGAACTTAGGGAAACAACCCATCGCCGCCGAAGATATGGCGCAATACGTCCGAGGTGGAAAACCCGGTGCGGTGTTAGTGGGGTCTCACGTTAAAAAAAGTACCCAACAACTCGAACGGTTGCTCCAAGAACCCGGAATTGAAGGGGTTGAAGTAGACGTGACGCACCTTCTCGAAGACTCCCAAGAACAGCGTCAGGCGTTGTTAGAGTCCGTTTTAGCGAAAACCCACGACATTTGGAATTCGGGAAAAACTCCCGCCATTTACACCAGTCGCGAGGAATTGCAGTTTCCCGACACGCCAACGCGACTGCGCTTTGGAATCGGTGTTTCCTCGCTGTTAATGGATGTGGTACGCGGTTTACCGAAGGATATTGGCTTCTTAATTAGTAAAGGTGGAATCACTTCCAACGACGTTTTGAGTACGGGGTTAGCCTTACAAACGGCGCGACTGTTGGGACAAATCCTCGCCGGATGTTCCGTGGTTCGCACCCCCGAAACACACCCGCAGTTTCCCAATCTCCCGGTAGTTCTGTTCCCCGGTAACGTCGGCGATGCAGATGGCTTGGTCACGGCGTACAAACGCTTTACCAGTTGATAGTTAATAGTTGATATCCCTCTTTTGTCAAACTGGGGTGAGTTCCGATTAGAAAAAGATCCTGAAGCTCCTAACGTGCTTGAACTTGGGAGATTGTATTCGCCAAAAGTCTACAAATTGTAGAATTCAAGTCGAAATATTTCTCAAACGCTCTCCTCGACAAGCATTTAAACGGCTGCGATCGAAATTTTCATCCCGAAAATGACAAAAGAGGGATAGCTAACAACGCGATGTGGGTGAAACCCCGTAGCGGTGTTGTATACACCGCCTTTACGGGGAAATGTACCTCCTCATACGGAATCCGAATTTCAAATACTGGTTTTGCACAACCCGACAAACCCCTCTCTGTGTCCTCTGTGGTGAAGACTTCTTGAAACCCAGCTTATCGGAAAAGGATGAAGTATCACCTCATCATCCCCTCATCCCTTCACCTCAAAGTAACGGTTTGTTACCGACTTTCATTAAATTGACGGATTCGGTAATTTCACGCCAAACTTCCATCCATTGGGAATTGTCGGGATCGTTGCGATGTAAGGTGGCGAGGGCGTCGATCGCGTCGTACCAAATTCCCGTTTCGGCGTACAGTTCGAGTCGTTCTTCAGGTGTGGCGCGATCGAGTTGTCGTTGAAATTCTTCTGTCGGCGATACTTTGACGATCGCCCCCGAAACACTTTCGTCGAAGTCTAGCAGTTCGACCGTCCAGCGATAGGGACGATACAGTTCTAGGGGATCGAAATTCGCGTTTTCGGGTAACGGAATACCAAAGGTTCCGTGGTGGTGTCCGAGACGAAAGCGACTTTGATAGAGGACTTCGTCGTTGTCGTCGCGTAAGGTAAATTGCAGGTTAGCCCCCGGTAAATTGGGAACGTGAACGTAGATCGTGGGATAGTCCCGCAGAGTTAAGCCGTAGTTTTCTGGAGGAACGATCGCCGTCAGCGGACATTCGAGTTCTTCGCCGTTAACAACAAGCGTCACGTCTCGGTCTCCAGGGATTTCAAAGTCCGCATAGCGGGTTCCCCCTGCATCGACTCGTTCGGGAGCGCCGCGATCGGGAGGCGTAAAATCGAGAGAGCGAGCTGGCGCGATCGCGAACAACCCAGTTAACAACAGCGCCGAGAGCGCGATTCCCGCCAATACGAGGAAACGAAGCGATCGAAACATAGTACCCCACTCGTAGAACTTCTATTGTTATACGATCTACGGTTTTTTTCGGTAAGTTCCCGAGAAACTTGAGACCTTTCGGAGCAGGGGAGAAACTGCTATAGCAATCCTAAATGGTTTGCAGAAACAGATCGGCTGAAAACCCCATGCCGTAACGATCTATCCTGAAAACAAGCCGCAAACGAAGTCGTACTCCTATTCCTGTTAACTGTCTTCACTGGCGACTGGTGACTGGTGACTGGTGACTGGTGACTGGTGACTGGCGACTGGCGACGGGTAACTGTCGATCAGCGATCGTAGTAAACGCGGGCGTTCCGCAGTCCCCGACGGTGGAGTTCGCTCGAAAGTCGTTCGGCGTCGTCTCGATCGGAAAAGGGGCCGATGGCGATGTGGGGACCGAGAGGACGATCGCGCAACACGACGGGAACGCTGGGATTCACTAACGCTCGAACGCGATCGACCGATTGACTGAGTTCGTCGCCATCGCCTGGAACGACGACGTAATACGGTGCATCTCGGGAGTCGGCGTCGGAGGACGATCCCATCGGACTTTGCACGACGACGAGAGCGATCGCCGAACTGATCCCTCGACCGGCGAGGAGACGAGCGCGTTCTTCAGCAGCGGTTTGGGTAGAAAACAGTCCCGCTTGGATAATTTGCTGTCCTTGAAACAGTCCGTAAGCTGCATTGGGATCGATCGCGCGAACCTGTCTCAACACGCTATCTTGAGTGCCGAGGACGTAAACGAGATATTGCTCGGTCGGAACCGTGTCGTTTTGGGGATATCCGAAATTCGATTGAGGGGGAGGCGGCGGCGGTACGTCGATCGGTGGCGGTACGTCGATCGTTTGAGCCAGCAGAGGTACGGCGATCGTACTCGCGGCGATCGAGCCGAACAGGGAGGCGACGGTACGGGCGATCTGAGATAGCATGGTACTCCAATTATCGTTGAACGATGGGCTGGGGTTGGCAAACCGTTCGATCGAGAAACCTGTTGTTTCGAGAGTCATCGTTTAGCATAAAAGAACGGTTAATGTTGTTTTAGTCGAAAGCGTCTCGACATTTTAGAGTCATGAAGAAAGTCGTTGTCGGTCTGTCCGGTGGGGTCGATAGCTCGACATCTGCCGCCATTTTGCACCACGAAGGATACGATGTGGTGGGGTTGACCCTTTGGTTGATGAAGGGTAAGGGTCAATGCTGCTCGGAAGGGATGGTAGACGCGGCGGGAATTTGCGAACAGCTCGGCGTTCCCCATTACATTGTCGATAGTCGAGACGTTTTCGAGAAATACATCGTCGATTACTTAGTCTCGGGATACGGCTCGGGGGTGACACCGCTGCCCTGTTCGCAATGCAATAAAGCCGTGAAGTTCGGTCCGATGCTGCGCTACGCTCAAGCGGAACTGGGGATCGATTATATTGCCACGGGTCATTACGCCCAGGTTGAATTCGACAATACCACGGGTCGTTACCAATTGCGACGAGCCGTCGATCGCCAAAAAGACCAAACCTATTTTCTCTACGATCTCGAACAAGAGATCTTAGCCCACTGTCTGTTTCCCCTCGGACGCTACCCGAAAAGCCAAACGCGTCGCGTCGCGGCGGAGTTCGACCTACAAACGGCGGACAAACCGGAGAGCCAAGACCTCTGTTTGGTGGAATCTCACGGGTCGATGAAGACGTTTTTGGAAAAATACTTGGCGCCGAAGCCGGGGGATATCGTCGATGTAGACGGTCGCGTCCTCGGACGACACGAGGGCATCCACAACTACACTATCGGCCAGCGTAAAGGCTTGGGGATTGCGGCGGCGCACCCGCTGTACGTGGTGGCCATCGATGCCGGACGCAATCGAGTTGTCGTGGGCGATCGCGCTAGCGTTCACAGTCCCGACTGTACGGTGCAGCGGATCAACTGGGTTTCGATCGCGCCTCCCGACGCGCCGATTCGCGCTCGAGTGCAAGTCCGCTACCGCACCCGTCCCGTGGACGCGACGATCGTTCCCCTCGACGGCGGCCGGGCAAAAGCGATCTTCGACGAACCGCAGTTCGGCATTACGCCGGGACAGGCGGCGGTGTGGTACGACGGCGACATCTTGTTAGGGGGCGGACTCATCGAACCGGAAGCCAAGGACTAACTTCCGAGTTGGCGCGATCGCTCGGTTGCCGCACGAACTGCCGAAATTAACGCCGATCGCAAGCCTTTCGCTTCGAGTTCGGCAATTCCTGTAATGGTGGTTCCCCCCGGACTGGTGACGCGATCCTTCAACTGTGCCGGGTGCAGTCCCGTTTCGCTCAAAAGCTGAGCCGTTCCGCGCACGGTTTCGATCGCCAGTTGAGTCGCCACGTCTCGGGGCAGTCCGGCAGCCACGCCACCGTCGGCCAGGGCTTCGATCGCGATCGCCACGTATCCGGGGCCCGAACCCGACAAACCGGTTACGGCGTCCATCAGGGACTCGGATACTTCTACCACCGTCCCTACCGCGCTGAGAATGCGTTTGGCAGTTTCGAGGGTTTCGTCCGTTACGAAGCGCCCCGCCGCCAAGGCACTCGTTCCAGCACCGACGAGAGCGGGAGTGTTGGGCATGACGCGCACGACGGGATGTTGGGGAAAGGCGGCCTCGAGTTTTTGTAAGGGAACGCCGGCCAAAATCGACACGATGAGGGTAGACGTAGCGATTTTAGCTGGGCGGAGTTCGGCCGCGACAGCTTGGAAGGCTTGGGGTTTGACCGCCAGTAGGAGAACGTCGGCGTTCTCGGACGCTTGGCGGTTGTCATCGCTGGTACGGACGCCGTACGTCTCGGCGAGATCGCGGCGACGCTGAGGTTTGGGTTCGCCGACCCAAACCTCAGACGGGCGATACACTTGTTGGGTCAGGAGGCGCGAGAGGATGGCCTCGGCCATCACTCCCCCTCCGATAATGCCTAGTGAATCGGACAAGGTTTTTCGGAAATAAGGTTACGAAGCGCGAGGGCGCGATCGTTTAGGACTGTGCCATACGCCCCAAATCTGCCGGCCAGCTCGGCGCAGTTCCCGAGGTGGGAGCCGTCGGACGAGGCGCGCGCAGGTGCGGTTGCATGACGTCGCGGACGACACCGGACTGGGTGCTAACTTGCACGCAACTGGGCGTAAAGAGGAAAATGCTTTCGCCGATTCGTTCTTGATGGCCGTCGAGGGCGAAGGTTCCTCCGGCAATGAAATCGACCGCTCGTTGTGCTTGGTCGGGGTCCATCACGGTTAAGTTGAGAACGACGGATTTACGTTCTCGGAGGGCTTGAATAGCTTGGGGCATTTCTTCAAAGGAACGGGGTTCCATGACCACGACTTCAGAAATGCCGTTGGTGGCGCCGGGTAATCCAATCACGTTACTTAAAGTTGAATTCACACTGGTCCCCGGATCGGCGGGGGTAGGACTGAAGGGTGCAGCGGAGCTGCCGGGAACGGTTCGATCGCGTAGGGAGCCGCGATCGCCGCTCGAATCGGTCGGAGGTGGGGCGGTCGATTCGGCGGGATAGAGGTTCGAGTAGTTGCCCCCCTCCATCTCGTCGTATTCGTATTCGTAGTCTACGGGTTCGCCCCCGCTGAGGTAATCCCGTAGTTTGGAAAAAATATTACTCATAGTGGCTTTCGTTGGAAACCCAATTTGAACTCAAACTCAGCGTGTAGCTTATCCGTTCCGTGCCGGAACTCGGACGGTTCGCCCCCATTGTATCGGGAGGTGGCAGCGATGCAACCTCGCCAGTACGGACTCGTTGAGTGCATTCATACTAGCATTCTCTTGTTGAGAATTACGGGCGTCTTTCACCAAAGATAACGCGCCCGAGTCGAACGATCGTCGCACCGCACTCGACGGCGATGGGGTAGTCGGAAGACATTCCCATCGACAGTTCGTCGAGGTGCAGGGAGAATTGGGAATGCTGGTTGAGGCGATCGCGCAGTTGACGCAAGCGATTAAAGACGTCGGCGGTTTCGGACGCGTCGAGTCCCAGGGGGGGAATCGTCATCAGTCCTCGCACGTCGAGGGTGTCGCACGCTTCGATTTTCGGTAAGTCTTCGAGCAGTTCTTCGACGCTCCACCCGGCTTTGTTGGGATCTTCTCGGAGTTTGACTTGCAAGCAGAGTTTGGGACTCGGACTCCCCCGTCGGACGAGGCGCTCGATCTCTTTGACGAGTTTGAGGCGATCGACGGAGTGAATCCAGTCCATGCGATCGAGCGCCTGTTTGGTTTTGTTGGTTTGCAGACCTCCGATGAAATGCCAGGTAATATCGTCTAGATCGCTTAACTGTTCTTGTTTGGCGATCGCTTCTTGGATGCGACTTTCGCCGAAATCCCGCACTCCGGCGGCGTAAGCCTCTCGGATCGCTTCGGCGGGTAAGGTTTTGGTCACGGCCACGAGCCGCACGGACTCGGGGAGCGACTGGCGAATTTTGGCAAGGTTGGCGGCGATCGACTTCGACTCTGACACGCTCGAATTTCCCTGTTCTCTCAACGGTACTCGAACGGCTTTGGATGGATCGGCGCGAGACACACTGGCGAAAAAGCGCGTTCGAGACTTTTCAATACTTAATTTATTGAAATAACTGTTTGCGGATGGTCTGTAGTTGTTCGTAAGGTTTTTGTAATTTCATGCGGCGCAGTTGGCGCAAGCGGTTTTCGAGAACCGTTCGCGCGTCCCCTCGTGTCAGTGGCTCGAAGCTCAACCCCTCGTCGTCGCTCGTTACGACGAAAAATAACCGCTGAGCGTATAGTGTCGTATAAAGTTCTTTGTTTTCGCCGATCGGACACACGCGAAAGAGCAAGCCAAAGGTCGGATGGTTGATGTAAGTTTCGGTGTTCATTCAGCTTTTAGGCTACCGTACAGTTGCTGTTCGCAGTGCTTCGACGGAGCGATCGGAACCTCAAACAGATCGTAATCGATGGTGACATCTCGCTTCGTTCCGCGCGACCTTGCTGTTGAGAACTCTCCATTCCTAACCTTTCACGACTTTTTGCGAAGTCTGTGATTTTGCTTCGATGGGCGATAGGAACGGAATAGCCGCACGCAATCGACGATCGGTAGGGCGATTGCGGGTTTGACGCCGTCTGGCAATTGATTTCCAAGACCTCTACCATATCAGGTCTTTGACGGCTTTTCAATGGGACTTGAGGAGTAACAGGGTTAGAAACCACACCCTTTCTCGCTCGGCGATCGCTAGTAACGATCGCCACTCGAGACGACGATGTCTCCGATACCGATCGCCAAACCCGGCCAAAAAATAGAGAGGCCGCAACGACCTCTCGCAACGATGCGATCGCAGAACCGCCAGACGAACTCTACTTTAGCCCGGTGTTCGTTCCCGGTTTGCCTGTAGCCAGTTCGACTTTAACGATTTTGCCACCCATCTTCATAATCCGTTGTTGCTCGCGGAACCAGTTATCGTACGGAACGAGTTTGGTGAAGTAGGTGTTTTGTAATTCTCTCTGGGTGCGGATGCGCGTTTGACTGGGAACGCAGGCGGTGACCCGGAACATACGCATGGGTGAAAGTCTCCTGTCGTGAATGCGAAACGAGGCAATGCTGTTTTAGCTTTAGCGGGTTTCGTAACAGTTTTAAGTCTTATATCGACCCCCGCTTCGTCTTAAGCGTCCGAAAACGGGGACTTCCCGCGAGTTTTTTTAACAGGTCGATCTGAAACCGAGAAGTCTGGGAGTCTAGAGTCAATGCGACAGTGTTCTTTCGATCGATCCGAGACCGAGTTTTCGACCGTTCGCACTCACCCCGGACGTCCCAGACCCGATTTGACGGCACGTTTGGTTTCGTCTGTGAAGACGACGGACGGCCGCAAACCGACGCGAGCGCTTAGCTCAAGCCAGAGCAGATGTAGTCGAAGTACACGCCCATTTCTTTGCCAGCCGCTTGACCGACTAAGCTAGCGGTGACTTCTTTCATCGCTTGAATGGCTTGGACGGTAGAACCGATGGGTACGCCCAAGGAGTTGTAGGTTTCTTTTAAACCGTTGAGGACGCGCTCGTCGAGGATGGAGGGGTCGCCAGCCAGCATCGCATAGGTGGCATAGCGCAGGTAGTAATCCAAGTCGCGGATGCAAGCCGCATAGCGACGGGTGGTGTACATGTTGCCACCGGGACGGGTGACGTCAGAGTACAGCAGGGATTTAGCCACGGCTTCTTTAACGATCGTCGCTGCGTTAGCGCCGATGGTCGCAGCCGCGCGAACCCGCAGTTCGCCAGTTTGGAAGTAGCCTTTGAGCTTGTCCATGGCAGAGCTGTCGAGGTATTTGCCCTGCACGTCGGAGGAGTTGATAACAGCGGTGATTGCGTCTTGCATGATTCTTACGTTCTTCTATCTATAGATTTAGAAACGATCGGTTGTGAAAGCTGAGCGAGGAGGAGTCGCGTCGTGCCTCGAGCGGCGACGACGTCCTACTGCATCGCACCGATAACGTAATCGAAGTAGGAAGCTGCTTCTGATGCGTCTTCCGTCGACATCAGAGAGGTGGCAACGTTTTTCATGCAACGTACGCCTTCTGCCACTGCTTCGATGGGCGTTCCCAAGGAACGGTACATTTCACGAACGCCAACGATGCCGATTTCTTCGATGGGGGTAATGTCGCCAGAGACTACTCCGTAGGTGATCAGGCGCAGGTAGTAGTCCATGTCGCGCAGGCAGGTGGCGGTCATTTCTTCGCCGAAAGCGTTTCCACCCGGAGACACGACGTCGGGACGTTTCTGGAACAGTTGGTTTCCTGCGTCTTTGACGATACGCTCGCGAGAGTCGGTCAAGACTTGTGCGATCCGCAAGCGAGCTTCGCCGGATGCAACGAAGCTTTTGATCCGATCCAGTTCGCCCGGGCTGAGGTAACGAGCCTCAGCATCAGCGTTCACGATCGACTTCGTGACGATACTCATGATGTGCGATTCCTCCAGAAAGGAAAATGTTACAGCGCGTATTGATGTTTGGGGAAAACCCCTTTTTGCAATCATGGTTATTGTGCAGCATAAGGTTAACGATCCCGGTCGGCGCTTAATAGTTTGTAATATTTTTCTCAGAAATTCGACGACCCTACGGCCGCACTCGATCGAGCGCGACCAGGGAGATCGAGCAGATCGACATCGACATCAAACGCCGCGATCGCTTCTGTGGCTTTAAACGCCGCGATCGCTTCTGTGGCTTTCGGAAACTCGCCTCGAGATCGCAACGTCTAATTGAAACAGTACGAGGATTTTAGGCTGGGGATTTTTGCCAGGCGTCTCGGCAACATCTTTCTGGAAATTGTTTTCCCGACACTGTAGTTATGACTGTCTCAGGGAGATCGTTGGCCGGACTGGGTGGGGAATACTAAATCTAGACCTTCTCCGGGTGGGGAATTCCGACCTTTACGAAGTCCGAACGACCCGATTACCATTGTAGTAAGGCAAAGTCATAACGAGTTTAGGTTACTCGAGAAGTATTACGAGTTCGCCCGCACCCGAAGGCTGTCACGTCATCGAAAATTCGCCCGTCGATCGCAATCTCAATCTTGGCCACGTTCGTAACGAAGATATCCCAGCGATCGACGGCTCTGTCGTCCTCCCCTGTAGCCGTCCCTCACCTCGTTAGCCCGAAAAGTTTTCCGTTCTGACGTTCAAGATTGTATGCCCACAGCCAACACCGAAATGAAAACTGCTAACCCCACGCTCAACGCCGATACCGTGCGGACGTACCTCCACGAAATCGGTCGCGTTCCCCTACTGACCCACGAGCAAGAGATCGTACTGGGCAAGCAAGTCCAGGCGATGATGAAGGCGCTCGAGGTCAAAGCCGATCTGACGGCGAGCTTACACCGGGAACCGACCCAACAAGAGTGGGCCGAGCGTGCCGACCTCGACCCGTCAGAACTGAGTCAGGTCGTGCGTCGCGGTCAGCGAGCCAAACGCCAGATGATCGAAGCCAACCTGCGTCTGGTGGTCGCGATCGCCAAAAAATACCAAAAACGCAACCTCGAGTTTCTCGACCTCATCCAAGAAGGCACGTTGGGACTCGAACGCGGCGTAGAAAAATTCGACCCCACCCGAGGCTACAAATTTTCGACCTATGCCTACTGGTGGATTCGCCAAGCTATCACCCGCGCCATCGCCCAACAAGCGCGAACGATTCGCCTGCCGATTCACATCACCGAAAAACTCAACAAAATCAAAAAAGCCCAACGGGAGCTGACCCAAACCCTCGGTCGCAGTCCCACCGTCGGCGAAATCGGTCTCGAACTCGATCTCGAGCCGTCTCAAGTGCGGGACTACCTCACTATGTCTCGCCAACCGATCTCCTTAGACTTGCGAGTTGGCGACAACCACGACACCGAACTGCAAGAACTGCTCGAGGACGAAACCGCGTCTCCCGAACAGTACGCGACGCAAGAGCTGCTCCGCCAAGATCTCGAGTGTATGCTGGCCGAACTGACGCCCCAACAGCGAGACGTGATCGTGTTGCGGTTCGGCTTGATCGACGGCAAAGAACTGTCCTTAGCTAAAGTCGGGGCGCGACTCAACCTCAGCCGCGAGCGGGTACGCCAGCTCGAACACCAAGCCCTGAATCAGTTGCGGCGTCGCCGTGCTGCGGTTCGAGAATATCTGGCCAGCTAAGGACGCGAACGCCGACGGAAAACAAATTTCACACGCTTCGGGACACTTTAATTTAAAGCGTCCCGATTTTTTATGGCTCGAACCCTGTCTGGGATCTTCTCGCTCGAGCATTGTCCGAGACAGCGGGACAAACTGTCACGGTCGAAATTCATCTCAGTCGGCCGAACCCGATTCGAGACAGAAACGCGTCAGAAGCGATCTGACGAAATGTCACCTCTTCGAGCCGTTGCGATCGCGATCGCAACGCC
>NZ_JAQNCQ010000214.1:0-11397 GCF_028368005.1 Geitlerinema sp. CS-897
ATCGAAAATGCCTGTGGAGTCGAGGCGACGGGGGATCGGGTCACTGATTCTAGTTGGCTGGCTGTGAAGCAGGAAATCTTTGGGGCGACCCAAGGAATCTCCCTGCATACCCGGAACGGGTTGCTGGGAGAGGATGTCAATTCCCACGACCAGACGGGATAGATATCGTGCGGATTATCAATGGCTATCGCGACTTAGAATCTTTATCGATTTAGTTGACTTTTCAAACAACCTGCCCCAACATCTGAATAATTTCCGCCTCCAACCGCTTAATATCCGCCTCAATTTCATCTAACGGACGCGGCGGTTCGTACACATAAAAATGACGGTTTAGCGGAATCTCATAACCCACCTTCGTCTTACTATAATCAATCCAAGCATCCGGCACGTGGGGCAACACCTCCGCCTGTAAATACGCCTCGCAATGCGACTTCACCAACCCCAACAACGGCTCCAAATCCGGCTTATCGTCATATCCCAACGGTAGCGGTAACGCAATTTCCGGCGGTAACGGCACAATTTCCGTATCTCGCAAATCGCTATCGGGTTCCGGGTTTCCCTTACTGTCGCGACAGACTTCCGCCGTCTCGTCTCGTTCCCCCAACGCCGCAAAAATCGCCTTTTTCAACGCCGCCGTCAACTTCAACCCAGCGTTTTTAAACTCCCGCTTCAACAGCTTCTCGAACGTCGCGCGGGATTTATACAGCGTTTCCCCATCCAGACGCCGCAACAGTGCCACGATATCTTGTTGCAACCGTTCCCCCGCCGCAATTTCCGCCTGTCGCGCCTGTTCGTTTTTGCGCTTCTTACTTTTCGCCAAATTCGCAAACGCCGTCTGTTCCCAAATCCGGTTAATTCGTTCCTCACTGGCTTGGAAATTCAGCCGCAACGGTCGATCGACGGTCAACTTCAGGAAACCGAACTCGCGATTCTCAAAAATCTTAGAACAGACTCGCCGTTCCGTCTGTCCGTCAACGCTTCGACTTCGCTCAGCGTTGACCGTCACCTCACTTTCACCGTTCTGCTGAAACTCCCGATGCAGCCGCACCAGTTCCCGAATATGCGCCTTCGATAACTCGTTGCGCTTGTTCCCCAAGCTCTTTCGCATCTTCTGAAAATGCCGCGTTCCGTCGATAAGCTGCACTTTCCCTTGACGGTGGGGGGGTTTGCGGTTCGTCACCAGCCAGATATAAGTAAAAATCCCCGTGTTGTAAAACATTTGGTCCGGTAACGCCACCACCGCATCGAGCCAGTCGTTCTCGATAATCCAACGGCGGATATTGCTTTCGCCACTTCCCGCATCTCCCGTAAACAGCGGCGAACCGTTAAACACGATCGCAATTTTCGAGCCATCGCCCCCATCCTCCGGCGACGGGTACATTTTAGAAATCATGTGTTGCAGGAACAACAGCGAACCATCGTTAATCCGAGGTAATCCCGCCCCAAAGCGTCCGTCAAAGCCCTGAGTCTCTCGTTCGTCTTTGACGAAATCCTGTTGCGGCTTCCACTCCACCCCAAACGGCGGATTTGCAAACATATAGTGAAACTGCTTGTCGGGATGGCCGTCTTGGGTAACGAAGTTATTCCCCTTGTTCTTGGCTTCCTTCAATCCCAGGGTGTCGCCATACACCAGATTGTTAATCGGCTCGTCTTTAATCAACAAGTCCGCGCAGCAGATGGCGTAGGATTCCGGGTTGTACTCCTGTCCGAACAGTTGTAGGTTTGCCTGGGGGTTCTGTTGCTTGATGTACTCCTCCGACACCGACAGCATTCCCCCCGTTCCCGCCGTGGGGTCGTAAATCGTCCGGTAAATCCCCGGTTGCAGAACTTCCGCTTCTTCGTCAAAGGTCAAATTCACCATCAGGCGAATCACCTCCCGAGGCGTAAAGTGATCTCCGGCTTCCTCGTTGGCTTGTTCGTTGAACCGCCGCACCAACTCCTCGAAGAGATACCCCATTTCCAGGTTCGAGATGCGACTCGGCGATAAGTCAATCTCGGGGCGACAAAACTCTTGAAGGACTAGATACAGGCGATTATTCTCGTCGAGTTTGTAAACTTCGTTCTCGAACTCGAATTTTTCAAAGATATCGCGGGCGCGGGGAGAAAAGGCGTTGATATAGGAGATTAAGTTCGAGGCGACGTTCGGCGAGTCGTCGAGTAAGGTTTTGAGGGTAAACTTGCTGGTGTTGTAAAGCGGTTGGCTGCGCTTTCCCCCCATCGCGACGCGAGACAGCACTTTTTCGAGAGCTTCTCCAGTCAGTCCCTTGGCTTCGAGTTCTTCTTGTTTCTGCAAAAATGCGGGTTTCGTCGGTTCCAGCACCAAATCGAGCCGTCGCAGCACGATTAAGGGCAACATCACCCGCCGATACTGAGGCGGACGGTAGGGGCCGCGTAATTTGTTGGCGATGTTCCAGATAAAGCCGACTAAATCTTGATGGCGATCGAGCTGTGACATGGAGCGGTAGGGAAATCTCGACGATGCAGAGGGTCATTATACGAGATTTGCCGCCTTATCTTTCTGCTGTGATTCGATTTCACGGCAACGGTTTTCAGCTACCTCCCCAAAAAGCAGCAGGCGCATTTCAGAAAACGCGCCTGCGCTGGGTTTGGCATTGCAGGATTTGTGTTACCACTGCACGACAGCAGTTTATGGAGAATAGGGGATTCGAACCCCTGACCTCTGCGGTGCGATCGCAGCGCTCTACCAACTGAGCTAATTCCCCGATTCGCAATTACTCATTATATCACAAAACTGCAACAAACCAACGATCGCCCCTAAAAAAATTACTTACGCCCGTCAATCGGAACTCGAAGCCTCTGGAGACGCCCCCAACCGCGCGGGAACTTCCGTTTCAAACGCCTCCCGCACGCGATCGAGTTCCAATTCCGAGAGGTAATCCACCACCCAATCCGCCTGACGCTGCAACATATGAACCGGGTAAGTGTTCGCCACTCCCACCGCTTGCAACCCCGCCCGTTGCGCCGCCTCGATTCCCGCTGGCGCATCCTCGATCGCCAAACATTCCGACGGCTTCAACCCCAACTTTTCCACCGCGAGCAGATACCCGTCCGGTTCCGGTTTGCTGGTGGCGATGTCGTCCCCCGCGACGATGATGGGAAACTGTTCGGTTAACCCCAGGCGATCGAGTACCGTTTCGATTTCCACGCGCAACGCCCCACTGACTAAAGCTAACTGCAAGTTTTCCAGCCGCAGCTTCAAAATAAAATCCGTCAACCCCTCGTAACTCGGGAGCGTTTCCATCTGGCTCAACTCCTCCAAGTACATCTGCGACTTGCGGCGCATCAACTCCCCCAAATACTCCTCCGTCACGCAGCGGCCGCGACGTTCGAGTAACATCTTCAAACCCGCGCGATCGCTGCGTCCCAAACACACCGCCTGAAAATCCTTTGGATTGGGGCGTAAATTTTCCTCGAGCAATAACTGTGAAATCAAACGCTCGTGAATGGGTTCGTCGTTAATCACAACCCCGTTAAAATCAAAAATAACTGCCTTCAGTCCCATGTACTTGAATTGAGAGTTTGCATTTCAATCGAACGTTCTCCGATCGACCTCCTATGAATTGAAGTCACCCCCCTCAATCCCCGCTAGCAAAAGGGAGCAACTCGTTTCCTCCCCTGAAAACGGGGAGAGTTGGGGTGGGGTCAAAAATATTCATCTCCCTAAGCCAAGGCCATCGAACCGCCTTCAAAGGACACTTCCTCTAAAGGCTGTGTCCGAGAGGAAACCGCTAACGGCTTCACCCCTCGCGTCACCTGATGAATCCACCAATGTTCGCGACCCTCGATCGCTTCAAATCCCGCCCGTCGCATCCACTGCACCACATCGCCCTCCGCATAATCGCGAATGTAGGGTTCCTCGAACACCTCCATCAACCAAGGCGTTTGACGGAGCGTCTCTTGATTCCCATCGAGAACCACCACCTCGCCCCCAGTTGTTAACAAACGAAAACACTCCTGCAATACCTGTTGCGAGATCTCTGGCGGGAGTTCGTGAAACAGCAGCGACACCGACACCACATCGAAAGACGCATCGGGAAACCGAGTCCGTTCGGCTAACCCGTGTTTCCAAGCGATATCTAACCCCGATCGCGCCGCCTTGTAAGCCGCCACGACGAGCATCTGAGGGGACAAATCCAACCCGATAACCTCCGCCTCGGGGAAAACCTGCTTCAACATCAACGTCGTCGAACCCGTCCCACAGCCGAGATCGAGAATGCGTCGGGGCTGCGATCGCACCGCCGAGATCGCCCCTTCGCGCACCCAAGTCTCGTTAGGCGGTAAAACGTACTGCGTAATCGGATCGTAAGAGACCGCCGCCCCCGAAGTCAGATATCCCCCTTCCACGCCGTGAAAGTTCTGCGTTTGGTAATAGTCAGGATAAACCAGAGTGCGATCGCAGCGTCGCGCCACCTCCGTTTCCCAATCGATCCGCTCGGACAAGCGAAGCATCGCCTCCTCGTCCACGAGCGATCGCACGACGGGCGATAAAAACCGCTCCCACAACGTAGTCTGACAAGTTGTCACCCGAACCCCCTCGCCCTAGCGGGCTACTGACATCAGTTCTCTCATCATTTTTACATTAATTAATACTTTTGAAATCCGCACTGAAACAGACTCCTCCCGCGTCGCGACGATTTACCAAATTCCCGCCAACCCGGTCGTGTCCTATGGCAAAATGAACCCAGGGCAAACACGAACCCATCGGTTACACCGCTCGCTCGAATTCCATGACCAAATTCATTTTTATTACAGGTGGCGTCGTTTCCAGTATCGGCAAAGGAATCGTCGCCGCTAGCTTGGGACGGCTTCTCAAATCCCGCAATTACTCAGTTTCGATTCTCAAACTCGACCCTTATATTAACGTCGATCCCGGCACGATGAGTCCGTTTCAGCACGGCGAAGTTTTCGTGACCCAAGACGGTGCGGAAACCGATTTGGACTTAGGACACTACGAGCGCTTCACCGACACGTCCATGTCCCGCCTCAACAGCGTCACCACAGGTTCGATTTACCAAGCGGTCATCAACAAAGAACGCAGAGGCGACTATCAAGGGGGAACCGTGCAAGTGATTCCCCACATTACCGGAGAAATTCGATCGCGCATTCTGCGGGTCGCTCGCAACACCTCCCCCGACGTGGCCATCGTCGAAATTGGCGGAACCGTCGGCGATATCGAATCCCTGCCGTTTCTCGAAGCCATTCGTCAGTTCCGAAAAGACGTAGGACGCGAAAATCTCATGTACGTCCACGTGACCCTGATGCCCTGGCTTCCAGCGGCCGGGGAAATGAAAACCAAACCCACCCAACATTCTGTCAAAGAACTGCGATCGATCGGGATTCAACCCGATATGTTGGTGTGTCGGTGCGATCGCCCCCTGCCCTCCCATCTCAAAGAAAAACTCTCAGAATTCTGCGACGTTCCCGTCGAGCGAGTCATCACCTCCCCCGACGCCAGTAGCATTTACGAAGTCCCGTTGGTTCTCGAACAAGAAGGCTTAGCCCAAGCCGTTCTCAATTGCATCGGTCTCGAACAGCGAGAGCCAGATCTCGAACACTGGCGCACCCTCGTCGAACGGATGTACCATCCCGATCGCGAAGTAGAAATCGCCATCGTCGGCAAATACGTCCAACTCTCCGACGCCTACCTCTCCGTAGTCGAAGCCCTGCGTCACGCCACCATCGGCTGTGGCAGCCAACTCAAACTGCGTTGGGTCAACTCCGAAGACCTCGAACGAGACAGCGCAGAAACTCACCTCAGCGGTGTCAAAGGTATCGTCGTCCCCGGTGGGTTCGGCAGTCGCGGCATCGACGGTAAAATCGCCGCCATTCGCTACGCCCGCGAAAACCGCATTCCCTTCATGGGATTGTGTTTGGGGATGCAATGCGCCGTCATCGAATGGGCCCGCAACGTCGCTCGCCTAGACCGTGCCAACAGTTCCGAATTCGATCCCGAGGCTGCCAATCCGGTGATCAGCCTGTTACCCGAACAAGAAGACGTGGTGGATTTGGGGGGAACCATGCGCTTGGGACTCTATCCCTGTCGCTTGAATCCCGAAACGACCACCTTTAGCCTGTACCGTCAAGAAGTGGTTTACGAACGCCACCGCCACCGCTACGAGTTCAACAACGCCTATCGCAGTCTGTTCCTCGAAACGGGCTACGCCGTGAGCGGAACCTCTCCCGACGGACGACTCGTCGAAATTATCGAACTCCTCGACCATCCCTTCTTTGTGGCGACTCAGTTCCACCCAGAATTCGAGTCGCGCCCCAACCACCCTCACCCTCTCGTGAAAGGGTTCGTCCGAGCTTCCTTGGGTATGACTCCAGCAAGCGATGAAAACGAAACCATCAGCGAGAACGAGACCGCTACGGAGTTCGATCGAGTCGATCCTTCCACAAATTTCCCGGCTGAAGTCTCATAATCTCGGCTGGAGACTGGAGGGCATCCTGTGGCGTATTGGATTAAAATCAACTACGAGCGGGATAAACAGGTATACATAATCGATCTCGATCGGATCGTTGCTTTTTCGCTCTCTTGGAACAGCCGTTTGACGTTATATTTGACCGAAGGCGATCGCCCGATCGTCTTAACTGAGCAAAGCGAACCCGAAGCCTATCAAAAAGTCATCGATTATATCGAAAAAACGACGGGCTATTCCCTCGAATAAGGAAAAGCGATCGCCTTAACACAACGCCCTACCCCACAAGACCGTTCCAGAAAACGAGGGGGTGGGGCGTTCGACTTTTCCGACCGTCACTTCACCCGATGACCGAGAGCGAATAGAAGTATATGCTAGATGACGAGTTGATGTGAGGAGTCGAACGGATGAATTCCCAAAAAGACGCGCTACAGGTGCTAAAAGAGACCAGTCGGACGTTTTACATTCCGATTAGCCTTTTACCCACTGACTTGAAAGAGGCGGTGGCGTCCGCCTACTTATGTATGCGCGCGATCGACGAAATCGAAGACCACGAGGAACTCGATAACGCCACGAAAGCCCAGCTACTGCGAGGAATCTCTCTGAGCTTGCAAACGGGAACGGGCGGTCACGGCGATCGCTTCGGAGCCGACTGGGGAAAATCTCGCGATCGACTTCCCGAAGTCACCCTGCGCGTGGACGACTGGGCCAAACTCGCCCCTCGCTCGATCGCGCCCCGCATTTGGGACGCTACCGCCGCCATGGCCGATCGCATGGCCTACTGGGCTGAGTGCAACTGGACGATTCGCACCGTCGCCGACCTCGATCGCTATACGTTTAGCGTCGCCGGTGCAGTGGGTCTACTACTATCAGATTTATGGGCCTGGTACGACAACACCCAAACCAACCGTACCGACGCCATCGGTTTCGGCCGGGGACTGCAAACCGTCAACATCCTCCGCAACGCCCGCGAAGACAAATCCCGTGGCGTGGACTTTTTCCCAGACGGATGGACGGCGGTGGAAATGCAGGCTTACGCGCGACACAACCTGGAAATGGCCGATCGCTATACAGAATCTCTCCCGCCCGGCCCGGCCTTGGACTTCTGTAAAATTCCCTTAGTCTTAGCCCACGGAACCCTCAAAACCCTAGCTTTGGGAAAAGAAAAGCTCACTCGCGACGACGTGATGCAGTTGATCGGTCAAGTCACGGGACGCTAAACCGGGTGAGGTGAGGTGATGGTGAGGTGATGGTGATTTGTCGATGAGTTGTAGGTGCGTGACTCGAACAATCGGATGTGAATCGTCAGACCGATCGTCGCGCACCGACCCCGATAGTGCTACGCACCGCTTCCGCGATCGCACCATGTCATCACCCCCTCATCTCCTCATCTCCCTCGAGCCAGTTCGGTTAAGACCGTTACAATTGTCAAAGCAGCACTTGATTGTTAAGCATCGTTCATGGACGCCACTGGCTCGATCGAATTCCTACAAACGACTCTCTACCACCTTCAACAGTTCGCCGATCGCCTCGTTAGCAGCCAACTGACTCACCTAAGCGCAACGAGCGTGTTGGCGGTTTTCGGTGCTGGACTGCTAACCAGCCTGACCCCTTGTATGCTGTCGATGCTTCCCATTACCTTGGGTTACATCGGCGGTTACGAAGCTCAAAATCGAGGTCGCGCCGCCCTACAGTCGGTGTGGTTCTCCTTGGGACTGGCTACCACCCTCGCCGCCTTGGGTCTGGCTGCGGCGTCGTTCGGTCGCGTTTACGGCCAAGTCGGGGCGGGACTTCCCATCGTCGTCGCCGTCATCGCCATTCTCATGGGGTTGAATCTCCTCGAAGCCTTACCCCTACAACTTCCCTCCTTCGATGGGATGGGTTGGATTTCTGACGACCTCCCCCGAGGAGTGCGATCGTATCTCCTCGGCCTCACCTTTGGCTTCGTGGCGTCTCCCTGTAGTACCCCCGTCCTCGCCACGTTGCTGGCGTGGGTGTCTGCAACCGGAAACCCTCTTCTCGGAAGCGCTCTGCTTCTGTCCTACACTAGCGGTTACGTCGCCCCCCTCATCTTAGCCGGAACCTTCGCCGCCACGATGGAAAAGCTCCTGTCTGTCCGCCGTTGGTCGGGTTGGATTACCCCCACCAGCGGCGCGTTACTTGTCGGCTTCGGCGTCTTTACACTGCTCTTCCGTTTCTTTCCCACAGTTTAGGGGCGTGACGATGTATCGGTAAGCACGATTTCAACCCCGTTCTCCAAGTCACACACCCTTGTACATGGTGACAACGAAGACACTGTTAACTGAAAACTGTCTTCACTGCTCACTGCTCACTGTTGACTGTTCACTGAAAAACGCGCACCCTACGACTTTTTATCAACTATAAATTATCTATCAATTTTTCAAAATGTCCGATTCTGCTCGAACGTCTAATTTTTCCATTACCGCTTGGTTTCGTCGGGAACTTCTGCCGCTTTTAGCCGATTTACGGTTGGCGATCGTGTTACTGCTCGTCATTGCAGTAGCGAGTACCGTAGGAACCGTTATCGAACAGGGAGAAACTCTCGAGTTTTACCGCGCGAACTATCCTGAAGATCCCGCGTTGTTCGGCTTTCTCAGTTGGAAAGTTCTGTTGACGCTAGGACTCGATCGCGTCTATAAAACTTGGTGGTTTTTGGCGTTGTTGATTCTCTTTGGAAGTAGCCTCACCGCTTGCACGTTTACGCGACAACTTCCGGCGTTGAAAGCGGCGCGACAGTGGAAGTTTTATACAAAACCCCGTCAATTTCAAAAATTAGCGTTGAGTACGAAACTCGAGAGTGGAGACATTTCACAGTTAGAAACTTTACTCCAGAAACAAAACTATAAGGTATTTAAAGAAGGGGAATCGCTTTACGCTCGCAAAGGCATTATCGGACGCATCGGCCCGATTATCGTTCACGCCAGTATGTTGTTGATTCTCGCCGGTGCAATTTGGGGAACCATGACCGGGGTAATGGCTCAAGAAATGATTCCCAGCGGAACCACAACCCCCGTTGGAAACTTTATCGATGTAGGCGGTTGGGCGTCGCTCGATCGCTTTCGCGGTTGGCAGTTACAAGTCAATCGTTTTTGGATCGACTATACCCCAGACGGCGCGATCGATCAGTTTTATTCGGATTTATCGGTTGTCGATGAAAACAACGAAGAGATCGATCGCAAAACCATTTTTGTAAACGAACCGCTTCGCTATAACGGTGTAGTTTTCTATCAAACGGATTGGAGTATTTCTAACGTCAAAATTCGTCTCAACAACAGCCCTATTTTTCAACTTCCGATGGCGAAGTTAGACACTGGTGGAAACGGACGAATTTGGGGAACTTGGATTCCTACAAAACCGGATTTGAGCGAAGGGGTTTCGCTGTTGGCGCGGGATTTACAGGGAACGGCGTTAGTTTACGATACTCAGGGACAGTTGGTTTCTTCGGTTCGTGTCGGTGGCGAAACGGAAGTTAACGGCGTCACGTTGAAACTCATAGATATCACTGGTGCGACGGGATTGCAAATTAAATCCGATCCGGGGATTCCGCTTGTTTATTCAGGTTTTGGCTTGTTAATGGTGAGTGCGTTAATGAGTTATGCTTCTCACTCGCAGGTTTGGGCGTTAAAACAAGATGGAAAGCTATATGTGGGCGGACGAACCAATCGCGCTCAGGTAGCCTTTGAACGGGAATTGCTAGAGGCGATCGAACAATTAGAATCTGAAATAAAAACAGAAGTTACTATGTCCTAATATCTGTTTTTTGAAGCCTTAAAAATACCTCTAAGTCTCGAATATTTGGAGGTATTTTTATTATTTGTAGTTGTAGCGTGGCCATCGACCACCTATCCAAAATTTGTAGAATTTGATATTGCTGAAAGTCGTAACTCACCTTTCCAAAAATTCAAAAATTTTCAAGTTTGATATTGCTGAAAGCAAACTTGCTCGCAAACCACCTTGAAAGGTCTAGGTGGGCATTACCCACCCTACAAGACAAACTTGAATTGGCGAAGTCAATACAAAAACGTTGAGAATTGGCATAGAAACCACAGAAATACAGAGAACACAGAGAATGCAATTTGAGATGAGTTCGGTTTTTTTGACCGGCGCGATCGCCTATATTTTAAAATTAGTATGCGATAATACAGACAAAAATAGTTTTTTATAGACGTTACGTCAAATTCACCCCAAAAGGGTTTTAAAATTTTCCCGACCGATCGCGCTCAGCTCTCTAAGAAGCGATCGAGCGCGTAGTTGCGGGATTGGAGAAGAAAAGTCGCGTCCTCAACGACAAGGAAAAGAAAATTGTCGCCTATCACGAAGTCGGACACGCCCTCGTCGGGGCGGTGATGCCGGGAGGCGGCAAGGTGGCGAAAATCTCCATCGTGCCTCGGGGTATGGCGGCGTTGGGCTATACGTTGCAAATGCCCACTGAAGATCGGTTTTTGTTGTCGGAGTCGGAACTGCGCGATCGCATCGCCACGTTACTCGGCGGACGTGCTGCTGAAGAAATCGTCTTCGGTAGCATCACCACCGGGGCGGCGAGCGATTTGCAACGGGCCACGGATTTAGCCGAACGTATGGTGACGACGTACGGTATGAGTAAGGTTCTCGGTCCGTTGGCGTATGAGAAAGGCCAGCAAAATGTCTTCCTCGGCGACGGGACGATGGGCAATCCCCGCCGCAACGTCAGCGACGACACCGCCAAAGCGATCGATGAAGAAGTTAAGGAAATTGTGGAAAACGCCCACCAACAAGCCTTGGCCATTTTGAAGGAAAACCGCGATCTCCTCGAAACCATCGCCCAGGCTATTTTGGAACGGGAGGCGATCGAGGGTGAGGAGTTGAAAGCCTTGTTGGATAAAACCCAACGCCC
The DNA here is from genome assembly GCF_028368005.1 of Geitlerinema sp. CS-897. Taxonomy (NCBI): domain Bacteria; kingdom Bacillati; phylum Cyanobacteriota; class Cyanophyceae; order Geitlerinematales; family Geitlerinemataceae; genus Geitlerinema; species Geitlerinema sp. CS-897. Next base: position 11,335 of record NZ_JAQNCQ010000214.1, read on the forward strand.
CGAAACACTCGCCGTTTGAGATTCCATACGATCTCAATCGAGAAGCGATCGCCACCGGTGGCG
>NZ_JAQNCQ010000215.1:0-12850 GCF_028368005.1 Geitlerinema sp. CS-897
ATGGGGAAAACGTCTGGGGAGATAAACCCCTCTGGTACTTATTGGCAACAATGGGTAGTAAGGGTTGTCGCCGAACCAGAAATCTAGAACCGTGAGGTCTGGAGAATCCCCACGCCTTCAGGCTGGGGAGTATGTCAAGGTGTTGATGCGGTGATATCACCAGATTTTCCGGCCGCGTCGCAGGTTACATCTGGCGGTTAAACCACTAATTCCTCGCAAATCCTCGCAAACGCTCCCGAGGGATCGTCCGAAGCGGTAATCGGACGACCAATAACCAAATAGTCCGCCCCAGCAGAAACGGCATCTTTCGGCGTCGTGACTCGTTGTTGGTCTCCCGTCGCCGCCCAAGTCGGACGAACCCCAGGACAAACTAAAAGAAACCCCGTTCCACAAACCCGTCGTAACTGTTCGACTTCGCGAGGGGAACATACTGCCCCCGAAATTCCCGATTCCTTGGCTAACATTGCCATGTTGAGGGTGTATTCGGGAAGTTCGACGGGGACTTTTAAATCGAAAGCCAAATCTCGAGAGTTCAAACTCGTTAAAAGCGTAATTGCTAGAGTTTTTGGCGGTTCGACGTTCGCCGCTTTTGCCCCTTCGATCGCTGCTTCACTGGCGGCTTGCAATGCCTGACGCCCTGCCGTAGCGTGTAGCGTCAGTAAATCGACACCGTAACGAGCGGCCGACCGACAAGCCCCCGCCATCGTGTTGGGAATGTCGTGAAATTTTAAGTCGAGAAAAATTCGTTTGTTTCGGTCTTTGAGATGTTGCAAAATTTTGGGGCCGACGCTGACGAACAGTTCCAGTCCGACTTTCCAAAAGGTGACTTCGGGAAGGCGATCGAGTGTGGCGAGGGCGCTGGCTTCGTCGGGTACGTCTAGAGGAACGATAATTCGGTTTTGGGGAGAGTCCATGCGGGGCGATCGCGTAATGAGTTGACGTTCAAAATATACCGTAGATTGGGGTTTTAGAGAAATTTTCGGGAGCTGTTTTCACCACAGAGACACAGAGGACACAGAGGGGTTGGGTGGTGTTTCTGGAAACGAGCGAGTTGGTTCTCGATTTCTAAGGCTTGTTCCCGAACTTTTTTCTCTATATTGTCTTACAATACTGGGAAATTGTTGTCGGTGCGATCGCAAAATTGAAGTCTTCGATATTCCGAAGTTGTTGAGTTTTAAAGCGTTTTGACAATCTGGTTGAAATAACGGTCTCGGCGGCGCGATCGCAGTCTTGACTTTTTTCTCGATTTAGGAGATACTGAAATTAGATTCTATAAGGGTTTGTTCGTCTATATTCTTGATTTTTTATTCAACAGTGGTAATTTCAAAAAAATAGACCTCTCGTTTCAGGTGCTATTCTCTGAACGACGATCGATTACCAAGGACTCCCGATCGCCGTAAACGCCGCCCAAAAATAGGGACTTTCCAGAGTGCGATCGCGCGATCTCAACTCCGTTGGCAGCGGAATCGTTCCCCCCGAATACACCAACTCTCCATTTTCGATGCGAACCGCTCCCCGCAGCAGAGCGACCTGCGCTCGACGCAACGCTTCAGCCTTAATCGGTGCCGTTTTCAACTGATAGTAAAATTCGCTCATCAACGCCAGCGTTCCAATATCGCTGACGTACCACAAACTCGCCAACGCCGTTTTCGCCCCCGATTTCACTGCGAACCCTGCAAATCCCAATTCCGCCTCCTCACTACCGATCGCCGTACGACAGGCGCTCAACACGACCAATTCCACCGGCGGATCGTTCCAGTGGAGGCGGCGAACGCGATCGAGTCCCAACCGCGTATCCCACAACTGAATATAAGAATTTTCCAGCTCCGGCCCGACAAACTCGCCGTGAGTGGCCAAATGAACGATCGGAACCGGACGAACATCGCGCTGAACTTGTAAGTTGTCCAACGTAAACTGGTCGTTGAGAAACGCCCGCCCCGAGAAAATATCCGTGACGATTTGCACTTCCAACGGTACCGCCGGGAGTGGAACTTGAGAGTCGAAAGTCGAAGCCCCCATCGCCAACACGTCCTCGCCGCGAATATCGCGATAGCGAGTATCGACGAGATTCACGCTGGGAATTAACCCCAGTGCAAACCGTTCGACTAAAAAGCGATCGCCGTCGAACAACACCGCGATGGGAATACCTCGCAACCCGCGATCGAGGGCAAACAACAGCGTATCGGTTTCCAACCGTTCCAACTCCGGTAAAATCGGAGCGACGATCCAGTCGTAAAGTTGCTCGGCCGGTTCGCGGTATGCCTCGCGACGGCGCAATCGAGGGTCGATCGCCCCATTGAGGAGTTGAAGCTTCACCATTTCCACCGCATCAGGAGACGGAAGTGCCACCGACCGATAGATCGCCTCTCCCTCGATCGGAACGACTAACAAATCTAGGCGATCGCCCCGTTGCAGAACGTACAACACCGTCGGCGTATTTCCCGTTTCCTCCGCCAGACCTTGCAAGCGATCTTGAAATTCGGGAAGCGAGGGTAACGCTGGCGCGTCCTCGAGATTTAAATACTCCGCAAACTCCCCAACAAACAGCGTTTCGATCAGAGATACAGCAGTATCCCAATCGCCGATCGCCAAACGCTGGAAAATCTCGACGCGAGTGAAGTCTGGAGCGATCGCACGACCGCCTCGTTGCGGGAAGCGCGATCGCGCTTCCGGTAAAGGAATTTTATCTCTTAACTCGATCGGCGATCGTCCCTGCAAATCCGTCACGACCCGACGGGAGGTTTCTCGCGGAAATTCTTCGGGAACCGGTGTTGAAATTGGGGTGGGAACCGGCGTCGGTAATGGGGTAGGAACCGGCGTCGGCGTGGGAAGGGGAGTCGGAACCGGCGTCGGCGTGGGAACCGGCGTCGGCGTGGGAAGGGGAGTCGGAACCGGCGTCGGCGTGGGAACCGGCGTCGGCGTGGGAAGAGGAGTCGGTGTAGGAACTGGCGTCGGCGTCGGATCGGGATTAATTTGAATCGTCTCGCGAATTTCCGAACCGGGAATTACCGTCACCGGAAAAATCGTGCGATCGGGCGATTCGATTCCCGTCGTAATCGCCCCTTGCGTCCCGTTTTGTCCCGCATCCCCGACGATAAAGGGTACGCCGATCGCTTCTCCACCGTGGAAAATTAAAACCGATCCCGGTTCCGTTCCCCCCGCCGCTGAAATACTGGCAAAAACGCCGTTGCGATCGAAAAACCCATCCTCAACCCGTAAAAACTGCCCGGCGTTAATGTCGATCGCACCACCACTCGTTCCGCCTTGCGCGTCGATCGCCGCCAGTTCCACATCGGCGACTCCCGACAAAACCACGTTTCCCCCACTTCCCTGAAGACTCGACGTCAAAATGCGTTCGGCGGTCAAACCCCCTTGACTGGCGATCGCCACCGAACCGCCACCGAGTTGGCCGCTGGCGTCGATATCCCCCATCTCCAACCCGAACGCCAAATCGAAGCGAATATCGCCCCCCGTACCGCCCTCAGAACTCGTATCGACAAAAATGCCCTCCAACCCGCCTGGCGCGGCGTTAACAGTCACAGAACCGCCGCTGAGAAAACCGCTGGCGTCCATACCCTCAACTGTCATTCCGTTAGCAACATCGAAAAGGATATCGCCTCCCGTTCCAGCGAGTGAATTCGTCGTCACCACAGCCCCAACGAACTCGCCCTGACCGACCGTAACCGACACCGCCCCCCCCGCGATCGCCCCGCGAGTCGTCACCGTATCCACCGAAGCATCTAAATTCGACGAAATCGCGACATCGCCACCCGTCCCTGCACTCGAACTCGTCTCGATCGCCGTTGCATTCAAATTGCGCGAACTGGCGATCGCCACCGAACCGCCGCCGTCCCGTCCCGTTGCCAAAATTGCCGCTCCCAAGAGCAAATCGTCGGCGGCCGCCACCGTCACGTCTCCCCCGAACCCCTCGCTCGAACTAGCGTTAAGTGCCGCACTTCCCCCGAGGGAATCGAGCGTCACACTGCCGTTTTGACTCTCGAGAGCAATACTGCCCCCCCCGAGACGGCCTTCCGTCGCGATCGCCGCATTTCGCAGCAAATCTTCCGCCACGAGAACCGCCACCTCTCCCCCGAACCCATCGCTAGACGACGTATCGATCGCCCCACCGACGAACGTTCCCGACAAACTTTCCACCGTCACGTCGCCGCCCCCTTGCGACCCCGTCGAGAGAATTTCGCCGACAGCTACCTCCCCATTGGCCACCACTGAAATCTCGCCGCCCGTCCCACTCGATAAACTCGCATCGAGCGTTCCCGGAATTTCGATCGCCCCCTCGCGACTCGTCAGAGCGATCGCGCCCCCTTCCGTGACCACGCCATCGACGACGATATTTCCCGACGCCTCAAAAATCGCCGGACCGCCGGGAACGATCGCGCGATCGAGGCTGATTCCCGAAAAAGCAGAAATACCGGGCGTGGTCACTTGCGTATTTCCCACCGACGCATCCGGTGGAATCGTCGGAGTGTCTGTCAGCACGGCCGCGTCAGCCCGTAAAATTAACGCCGGACTGCCGGTCAGAATCTCGAAATCGGGGTCGGGAACCGTCAGCATCGTATCCGGCCCGGTAATCGTCACCGTCCCGCCCACAATTGCACCCTGCGCCTCAATTTTCAGCGACACTCCCGTATAGTCGCCGAAAAAGACATCGCCCGCCGCTCGGATAATGGGGTCGTAGAGACTGACGAAGCGTCCCGGCTGCAACGTCGTATCCAAAATTGCAAAACCGCCGCCGCTGAAAAAGCGAGCGTCGCCGGAGATAATGCCATCGCTGGCGAGGGTGAGAGATCCGCCACTGACGAACGGGACGAGGGGATGGTTGAGGGCGAGAATGTCGATCGCGCGATCGCCTTGAATCCATAAATTCGCCCCCGCCCGAACCGAAACCGGACGGGCGAGGCTGTCGCGAACCACGACGGTATCGCCAGCCAGAAGGCGAGTCGAACCCGAACTTTCGAGGCGGGTTTCCATCAAGACAATATCGTTCGTCGCTCGAACTAACACTTCGCGAGTTTGCAGGGCGACGGCGTCGGACGTCGGACTGGCGATCGCCACGTCCCCCGTTTCGATCGGCAAGTCAGACCCCGACAACACGACTCGGCCGTCGGACGTGACCGACAGTTGGCTGGCGTGGGTAACGTTTCCCCCCGTTAACCGTTCCGGTAACGTCGCGATTTCCCCCGGCGAACCCGGCGAAGACGGAAGCAGTTCCAAACTCAGCAAATTCCCCGGAACGCTCAACCGCACCCGGTTCGTTCCCGCAACCGCCGTGACGATAATTCCGCCGTCGGGGGCGTCGAGTTCTCCCGTATTGACGACCGTTCCGCCGAGTAACCCCAGTTGAAACCCCGGCGAAACCGCGAGGTCGGCCGTATTGATAATCGAAGCCGGTCGAGCGGTATCGAAGCGAAAGGCGTTTGGAGTTCCGACGAGGGCGGCGGTGTCGTTACTGGAAAAGACCTCGAACCAACCGGACTCGAAGCCGAGGGCGTCAGCGGTACTGACGACGAAAGAGGCGGGAACGTTGAGGCGAGCGTTCGGACCGAAGACGATTCCCGCCGGATTGAGCAGGAACAAGTTGGAGTTGCCCCCCGTCACTTGCAGCAGCCCATCGATAAAAGAGGGACTGCCTCCCGAAACGCGCCCCAAGACGTTACGAATTTGGGGCTGCGATCGAAAGTCGGCGGTTTGGCTGCGATCGAGTCCGAAAGCCTCGAAGCTGTGAAAGAGGTTTTCGCCGTCGACAGAGCGCTGTCCCCCTTCGATGCGAATGGTGTCGCCGTCGAGGATGACGCGGGTTTGAGTGCCGTCGTCGGCGGGAACGATTTGCGATCGCACCTCGCCCGTTTCCCCGAAGCAGACTCCGAACCCTCCCAACATCGCCAAGATCGAGATCGAGGCCGTTCGCCCCATCCGAACGCTCGGGGGGCGGCGTCGTTCGGTCGGGCAAGAGTCCAAGGGGTGTGTTTCCAACAGATCGCCTCCAACAGAGACACAACGCGAAACGTCGAGATTTGACGCTACCTACCAAATTTTAGCCCTCGCTCGGCGAGTCTCCCAGTGTGAAGGCTCCAAACCCCTTTAAAATACTTGGAGGCTTTGGGCGGCGTCGAGAAGTTCTCGAACTGCACCGGGAGGCCATTCTCCCTCGCAGCCCCGGCCGGTATTGAGGATCAGCCGAATCCGGTAAGCCTGGGGAAATCCTTCGGCTTCCATCCACAACCACTGACTTTCGACCTCGCAGGCGAGGCGTTCTTCGTCCGAGAGTTCGGCGGCGGCGGCTTGCATAGTTTTGTCGAGTCGTACGAGCAACCGTCGGAAGTCTGAAAATTCCGCTTCGGTCAACTCGAACGCCCAATCGTCCGCACCGACGAGGGCAACAAAAATTGTCGTTTTGTCGTCTGAGGGGGAAACGGCATCGGGACGGTAGCCCAAGCGCCAGCCTTGTCCGCGTTTGAGAATCGGGTTCATCACTGAACTCTCAGAGCAGGGTCTCGAAAACAAAACTTCACCCTATCACACCGAGCGATCGCCCCGACGTCTCCAAGAACCCTCCGGAATCTTTCCGTAAGATTGCGTAAGCGTAACGATGAGTGCGCCAAGTTAAACTTTCGGTAAAGAATTCGTAGAAACACGTAGACAGCGATAAAGTTTCTGCAAAGAGCTTGCGTAGATACTTGACGGTTTCATGTCAGCTTGAGAGGCTTGAGTTAACGGCTCGCGCAGCGAACGAAAAACACGATTGTAAGCCTCGTCTCGAGGCTTCTTTCCCGATTTTGTATCGTGTGTGAGAGCGTGTGGTTCGACACCCGCTCCGGCCTTTCGATCGATTCGTGCGAAACGGCTCGCTTCGCACGAGGGAGGGTAATACCGCTCGGGTGAATTGGGTATCGAGAGGCGCTTGTAATTCAGAGTCGCACTCTCTCAGTATTTTTAACCAGTTAGGTGCGAACAATGGCAAAGGTACTTTCCCTACCCGTTCCTCAAAACTGCATCCCCAGAAAACGAATTGTGGGATCGCCGGTCTCGGCACTGAGTTTCGAACGGCAGATGCAAGTGATACTCTCTTGGGCAAGTCATCGAGAACGTCGTACGGTCTGCGTGGCTAACGTCCATATGCTCGTAGAAGCACACTCGAATCCGTCCTTCGCTAAGGTTTTAGAACGCTCCGACCTCGTTACCCCCGACGGAATGCCCTTAGTATGGATGCTTCGCTTGCTCGGCGCGTCCGGTCAAGACCGAGTGGCCGGTATGGACGTTCTCTATAGTTTGTGCCAGCAAGCCCCGAAATACGGCGTCAGCGTGTATTTCTTGGGATCTCACCAAGCGATTCTCGATCGCATGAAACAGCGGCTCGATCGCGAGTATCCCGACTTAGAAATCGCAGGTATGGAACCCTTACCGTTCCGTCCCCTGACCCCCGAAGAAGACGAAGAACTCGTCGATCGCATCGAACGCAGCGGTGCTGGTATCGTATTTCTCTCTCTCGGCTGTCCCAAACAGGAAACCTGGATCGACGTCCACCGCGATCGGTTGCGTGCGGTTGCGATCGGTGTCGGCGGCGTCTTCCCCGTCTACGCTGGGCTGCACCGACACGCGCCCCTGTGGATGCGCGAGGCGGGGTTCGAGTGGCTCTACCGTCTCGTTCAAGAACCGCGTCGCCTGTGGCGTCGCTACGCCGAAACGATTCCGCCGTTCTTGTGGTTGGCCGGACGACAGCTAGCGACACACTACGGGCGCAAAGCCTTCAACCGCGTGCGATCGTATCTCCAGCCTCGCGACAAATTCCGCGAAGACGAATTGCGCGCCCGTCGCATCGGACGCCTGTTACTCGAAGCGGGCTTGATTTCTCCCGAACAGGTCAAAGCCGTTCTCGAAGCTCAATCTCGCGAACATCCCGACCTACGTTTCGGTGAAATTCTCGCCATGCGCGGTTGGCTCAAGCAAGAAACAGTTGATTTCTTCGCCGAACAACTGCCCGCACTCTCAGAACTGCCGTCGCAGTCTCCGATCGGCCACTACCTCAAATCGGCAGCTCTGCTCGACGAACACCAAATCGACGAAATTCTACTCGCTCAACAACACGTCGGTTTGCGGTTCGGTGAAGTCGCTGTCTTAATGGGATGGGTCAAACAGGAAACGATCGATTTGCTGCTACGCTTTACTCGCAACGAATCCTCTTTTCCTTCCCTGATGTACCTCAAATCGAGCTGAAGTTTTTTCCTCGAATCGTTCAGGAGTTTTAGCATCAGATGTTACAGCATCTGATGCTTTTTTGGCTTTTTATGGCGAACTTTCAAACTAGCAAACACGAACGAACGATCGCTAAAACGATCGGTCGAGTATCGCCGACAACAAACCTCGAGCGATCGCCAAAATACAACGAACTAACCGACCAAATCTCGACGGGGATTAAAGCTTTCCAACTGCCTTAATTTTTCATAGAGTTCCCGTTCGGCGGCGTCGATCTCTTTCGGCACGACAATTTGAATTTCTACCAACTGATCGCCCCGTTTTCCCCCACGTGTCGGATAGCCCTTACCCGACAACCGCAACCGCTGCCCGGATTTGACCCCAGGCGGTAACGTCATCCTCACCAAACCGTCGAGGGTCGGAACTTCGACCGACGCCCCCAGTACCGCTTCGGAAGGCGTTACAGGTAACTGACAGACGATCTCGCTCCCTTCGGTTCGGAAAAATCCGTGAGGTGCCACCGTAATTTTGAGATACAAATCGCCGCCGTGTTCCCCTTGACCTTTCAAACGAACGCGCTGGCCGCTCACCATCCCCGGTGGCATATTCACCTCGAGCGATCGCCCGTCTTCGAGGCGAATGCGTTCTCGCCCTCCCGTATAAGCTTTTTCGAGCGGTAACGTCAAACGGGCTTCGATATCGCGCGGCGTCGGACGAGATACCGTATACGCCGTCTTTGTGGTGCGCCGACGAAAAGCATCCCGCGAATCGACCCGTACCCGCGTCCCCGGTGGTGGCGGCGCTTCCGTGCGGGCTGTGGCACGATTGGCGCGACGGTTGAGCAGGTCGTCGAGAAAGCTGTTGAAATCTGCGTACTGCTCGAACTGAGGTTCCGCCGTCGCCGTGCCGTTACGCGTCGCGCGAGCGGGTTTGCGTCTCGTCTTCTTCTGAGACAGAAAGCGACTGAACTGGTCGTACTGCTGTCGTTTTTCAGGATCGGAGAGGATATTGTAGGCTTCACCGATATCCTTAAACCGTTCTTCAGCAGACTTATCGCCGGGATTGAGATCGGGGTGGTACTTCCGGGCGAGGCGTCGGTACGATCGCTTGATATCTTCAGTTGAAGCGTCTCGGGGAACTCCCAGTATTTTGTAGTAGTCTCGGAAGTTTTGCATATCGCCTGATTACGGAAAACGAGAGGGGGAGCTTTTTCAGTGAAGAGGGAAGAGTGAAGAGTGAAGAGTGAAGAGTGGTAACGGGGACAAGGGGACAAGGAAGAATTTCTCCTCATCTCTTCATCTCCTCACTGGCGACTGGTGACTGGTGACTGGCGACTGAATTAGAACCAATCTTCGTCGTCTCCCCAATCTTCATCGTAAGCGTTGGTTCGCGCGATGCGGGAGGTGCGATTGCGGGGAGGACGGGGCGGCCGCCGTTGTTCTAAGCCGTAGTTGGGATCGTCTTCTCCGACGAAGGTACGCCGAATGTTCTCGAAAATCCCGTCGCCGTCGCCGTCGAGGGAGTATTCTGACACTTCCCGATTGAGTTCGTAAAGCGCGTCTTGGAGACTGGCCGAGGCCATGTCGAGACCGCGATCGTCGTTGCGGGCGAGGCTGTCCCGCAGTTCTCGTACGAGGGCTTCGATGCGCCGTCTCGGACCTTGGGCGAAAGACAATCCGAAGTCGAGGGCGATCGATCGCAATTCTCGTTCGGCGCGGGCTGCTAGGGTTTCGGCGCGGTTGCGGCGATCGACCTTTTCCCGACGCAGGCGATCGGTTTCGGCGAACTTCTCGGCTTGACGGATGGCGTTTTGGATTTCCACTTCGTTGAGGGTAGACGCCCCTTGAATGGTAATGCTTTGCTCCCGTCCGGTGGCGCGATCGAGGGCGCTCACTTGTAAAATGCCATTGGCGTCGATGTCGAAGGATACTTGAATTTGTGGAACGCCGCGCGGTGCGGGGGGAATTCCCGTCAGCTTGAACCGTCCGAGGGATTTGTTGTCGCCGGCCATTTCCCGTTCGCCCTGGACGATGTGAATCTCCACCTGACTTTGATTGTTTTCCGAGGTCGAAAAAATATCCGATCGCCGCACGGGAATCGTCGTATTGCGAGGAATCAGCTTCTTCATGACGCCGCCGATGGTTTCTAACCCCACCGACAGCGGCGTGACGTCGAGTAGCAGTACGTCGGGAACGTCCCCTTCTAAGATAGCCGCTTGAATCGCCGCCCCCACCGCTACCACTTCGTCGGGGTTGACGTTTTGGTTCGGTTCCTTGCGAATCATGTTGCGGACGAGATCCTGTACCATCGGCATTCGTGTCGAACCGCCCACTAACACCACTTCGTCGATTTGACGGGGGTGCAGTCCCGCATCGAGAACCGCCTGTTTCACCGGGAGACGTAAGCGGCGCATTAAATCTCCGCAGCGACTCTCGAACTCCCCTCGCGTCAAGCGAGTTTCGATGTGTTTGGGACCTTCTTCTGTGGCGGTGATGAAGGGAAGGTTGATGTCGGTGACGCCCACGCCGCTGAGTTCGATTTTGGCTTTTTCGGCCGCTTCCGTCAGTCGTTGTAGGGCTTGGCGATCGCGTCGCAGGTCGATGTTTTCGGCTTCTAAAAATTGTTCGGCCAGCCAATCGACGATTTTTTTATCGAAATCGTTACCCCCGAGTTGCGTGTCGCCGCTGGTGGCTTTGACTTCAAACACGCCGTCGCCCACTTCCAACACCGACACGTCAAACGTACCGCCGCCGAGGTCGAACACCAAAATCGTTTCGCTCTCGGCGCGATCGAAACCGTACGCTAACGAGGCCGCCGTCGGTTCGTTGAGAATCCGTTTGACTTCTAACCCGGCAATCCGTCCGGCATCGCGCGTCGCTTGGCGTTGGGAGTCGTTGAAATAAGCCGGAACGGTAATCACCGCCCCCGTCACTTCTTCCCCGAGGTAACGACTAGCTTCGTCGGCCAGTTTTCGCAGGATCGTCGCCGACAGTTCTTCCGGGGCGAAATCTCGTTTCAGACGGGGACAGGCGACTTTCACGTTGCCGTACTCGTCCCGACGAATCGTGTAGGGGACGCGCTTAGAAATCGGGTCGAGTTCGGTGTACTTGCGCCCGACGTACCGCTTGATGCCGTAAAAGGTATTTTGTGGGTTGAGGACGGTTTGTCGCCGCGCCAGTTGTCCCACCAAACGCTCGCCGTCCTTGCTGAACCCCACCACGGAAGGGGTAGTCCGCATTCCTTCTGAGTTCGCGATGACGACAGGTTTTCCGCCTTCCATCACGGCAACTACTGAATTGGTTGTCCCCAGGTCAATGCCGACGACTCTTCCCATGATGCTTTTGTTGTCTCCTCGTCGTGTTTCGGTCTACAACCGGAATTGATGCTCCTCCGGCTACGGTTTTATTGTAAGAATTTGTGTGGCGCTGCGGTCGGCGACCGACAGACGGCTCGTCACAATTTTTTCGCATTATCTTTAGTATTGTATCTTGCGCTTGTGGTCGCGTCGGAGGTGAAATTGCCGTCCTCAGCGGACGAAATTTTGGGGGACGCCCTCGCGCGATCGGATAATCGGCTATCATCATCTCGAGTGTTGGGAGGCAAGACGATCGACGATGGGGAATTCGGACAACCACTTCAATACAGATAACCCGCAACTTCAGGCCGTTTCCGAACGAGTCCGAGCGATCGCCCAACAGTGTGACGGCGATGCTGAAGCTTTGCTGGAGTTGTTACGCTTGCTCGAACGGTTGCATCGCGACATTTGCGAGGAACAGTTTCAACCGGCTCTACCCAAAACCCGCCAGTCTCTTTATGCTTGCTTGCGAGAAATTGAGCTGAAAGGCGGTTGGCCTTATATTCCCCGGATGCGGATGAGAACGCTTTTAGCTCATATCGAAGCTTTGGCTGAGGAAGATAAGGAAAACGAAGAAAAAACCGCGACTTAAACTCTGTTTTTACGCTTGAAAGCATAAAAATTCCCAAAAAACAGATTTGACAAGATTTATATTTTGTGTATTTTCTTTGAAGATTGTGTTTTGGGATGGCGTCCGAAATCTCGCAACCGCTAGCATACCAACGGCTATGGGGAGGTTCTTAGCAAGGCAGGAGTTACGCACTTGTCGGTCAAGAAACCCGATTTTTCGTTCCTACCTTCGGGCTGAAATAACAGAATCTCGTTAAAAACCGGGTTTCTGCGTAAGTCCTACAAGAAATTAAACCTGAAACTGTTCGATTCCAACCTCGATTGCCCTCACCCCGGTTAAAGTAGCTAGACGTTGTCCGTTCCAATCGAGGCCGGTGTCGTCTCCCTCATCGACGAGTCTAAGTTCCTCGAAGGATAACCCCTCGCCCAACACGAGTAAATCGGCATCGATCGCGAAATCGACCACGGTAACGCCGTCGCTGTTGGCAGACAACACGAAGCGATCGCGTCCGTCTCCTCCTTCTAAAAGATCGCCACCGCGATCGCCGCTCAACACGTCATCGCCGTCCCATCCCATCAAGGTGTCGTCACCCTCGCCGCCGAAGAGAGTATCGTCACCCTCGCCGCCGCCGACGAAATCGTTGCCTTGGTTGCCCAAAACCAGGTCGTTTCCAGCACCGCCGCACATCATATCGTTGCCGTCTTCCGTACGAC